>VBGQ01000141.1 GCA_005882055.1 Chloroflexota bacterium | reverse complement strand
CGGGCCTGGCTGGGAGTCGATGCAGCAGACCATCGCCTTCTCGGACGAGATCCAGCAGGAGGACATCGTCATCTGCGAGCAGGTCCAGCGAGGGCTACGGTCACGCTCCTACGACGCGGGCCGCTTCAGCGCCAAGCGCGAGAACGGCGTCTACCACTTCCAGAACCTCGTCCGCGAGTTCCTCGGCGACTAGCCCCGCCACCCTCGCCCACCCCTGCGAACCGGCCAGATTTACGCCACCCGAGCACGCCTGGCGCAGACGGGCCCGATTGCGAAGCGCGCGAACGGCGCGGCTGACGTTCGAGTGCACGCTGGTGATGATCCGGACGACCCACTTATCAGCGAATGACTGACGGCGCTTGGGGGTGGCCGTCGGCTAGAGTCTCGCCGTGAAGCCGGCACCGATGGACTACGAGGACCTGATGGACCTCGCCCGCCGATACGAGGGGAAGGAGCTCGAAACGGTCACGGGCAAGAAGTTCACGGTCGGGGTCTCGCCGGCTGAGTACTGCCCCTTCTTCACGCCCGCCTCGAGCGGCTGGGGCCAGACGGACGGACGCAAGGCAGCGGAGCGATTCCTGGCGAAATACAACGAGATCGGGAGCCTCAGGCCGAGCGACTACAAGCGGGAGACGCGAAACGCCTCGTACTACGTTGGGCTGCTCGCGATGCTGGACCGATGAGGCCGTGGGACCGATGAGCTCGGAGGCCGTGGTGCGCAGTGACGGCAAGCTGACGGTGGCGCTCATCAGCGAGGTCTTCTTCGAGCCCGATGGACCCCAGCGCCTGATCGAGCGCCTCGACGAGGCAGCCGGACGCGGCGCGGACCTGGCGCTGCTGCCGGAGATCCCGTTGAATCGGTGGAGCCCCGCGACCAAGACCGCAGCCGAAGAGGACGCCGAGCCGGAAGGCGGGCCCCGCACGCAGGCCATGGCGGAGGCGGCGCAGCGCGCACGTATCGGAGTGGTGGGCGGAATCATCAACAAGGATCCAGACACGGGCCGCCGAACGAGCCGCGCCCTCGCCTTCGACGCCAATGGCCAGATCGTGGCGCGCTACGAGAAATTGCACCTCCCGGAGGAGGTTGGCTTCTGGGAGACGAGCCACTACGAGCCGGGAACGGAGGCTGGGGGAAGGATCGATGCATTCGGCCTGCCCATCGGCCTACAGATCTGCTCCGACAACAATCGGCCGGAGGGCTCGCACCTGCTGGCCGCGCAGGGCGCCATGGCGATCCTGATCCCGCGGGCGAGCGAGGAGCGAACCTACCAGCGCTGGAAGCTCGTCTTCCGCGCGAACGCGCTCACCAGCTGCGCCTACGTCCTCTCCGTCAACCGGCCGGCGCCGGAGGACGGGGTACTGATCGGTGGGCCGTCGATCGCCGTGGACCCAGCCGGGAACGCGGTGCTCGAGACGACCGACACCATGAGCCTGGTCACCCTGGATGCAGCGGTGATTCGCAAGGCGCGCGCGGACTATCCGGGATACCTGCCAGTGCGAGCTGCCCTCTATGCCGTTGCCTGGCGGGAGGTCGCCGGTCGCGACGGCTGAGCGGCCCTGCCGCGGCGGTTGAGCGGCCAGGGCACGAGGCGGGAAGACGACCCGCTAGCCGGAGCTGAGGGTGAAGCGCCCCTCGGCGATCTTCTGGGTGCCGCGCCAAATGCGCATCACGAAGATGCCGCCCCCATGCCAGTCGGCGATCAGAGTGTTCGTCGACACGATGAACCCGAACACGCGCGACGAGGCGCTGACGTGCACGACGCTGCTCGAATCCGTGCGTGACTGAACGACCGTTTCCTTGCCGTTCGCGACCCGCACCACCTCTTCCGCAACCGTGGTGACTCCAAACGGCTGCGGCATCGATACCGAATGGGCAAAGAACTCGTTGGGCGCGAAGGCGCTCGTGGGATTGATCACCTGGCGGGTGGACCGATTCAGGCCGGTCCCGAAGGTGATGGTCCCCGGTGGCTTCGGCTTGGGCGTGGCCGTGGGCTTGGCGGTAGGGGTTCCAGCTGGCGTAGCCGATGCGGATGCTGTCGGCCGCGGCGTGGGCGTCTGGGTCGTTGACAGCCCCACGGTCGGCTGGGTGGGATTGATTGCGGAGAAGACGAGGCCGAGGACTATGGCGATCACGATGGAGCCGATGGCGGCGCCAACCGAGAGCAACGAGGCCTGGTCGGACGGGAAAGGAGACTGAGGCGGACCGACGGGCTGGCCCAGCGCCCGGCTCAACGAGACGCCGCAGTTGCGGCAGATGCGGGCCCATGGTGGATTGACGTGGCCGCAGTTGGGACAGATCGTCTCGCCACTGTCGTCGGTCATCGGGCCGCGGCCGTCCTCCGGTGGTCGGGGAAATCGGCGGTCAGCCTAGCATGCGGCGGGCCGCCGACGGTGAGATCGCCGGCGGCCCAATGACCGGCTGCGAAACCAGCCGATCGGCCTCAGGGTAGCGTTAGTCCTCGACCAGCATCACCCGCACGAGGGCCCCGAGACCGAGCTGTTCTGCCTCGATGGCCTGGGCCGCAAGGGCTCGTCGCTCGAGCCGATGGCGCAGGAGGATGGCGTAGTCGAGCGTGGCGCCGATCAGTGCGCTGATCGCCAGGCATTGGACCAGCAGCTCGCGGGTCGCTTCCATGACTCGGCCAGACTCGCCCAGGAACGCGGGGCTGGGCGATAGGAAGGAAGTACGTGGGCGGTCCTAGCCGCGCGGCTTCTCCGCGTCGATCTCGCGTCGGAGGGTGCGGAACTCCCGGAATGCCGCTTCGGCGAGGAGGCGGCGGAGCTCCAGGGGATCGAGCCGTTTCAGGGGACTGTCCCCGGGCTGCGCATCGAGCCGGACCAGAGCCTGGTCCATCAGGTATCGGACCCCGGCGAACTCTTCCAACCCGGTTCTCCTCGCGTCTCGCGACAGGTTCTCTACCACACGCAAGCAAACCGCGGGCCACGATGACGACGATCCAAGAGCGTGAACCCTCGCTGATAGACTCAGCCCGCCTGGCAGTGGCCACAGGACACCGGCCGCCACCCCGACCAGCGAGGACGCCCATGGCGGATAGCCGTTTCCACGACGCGATGGCGGCGGGCTACGCGTTCGACGAGCCCACCATCATCCTGGGGGCCTCGTGGCCGGCGCAACCGGGACAGGCAAGACCAAGACCCTGCAGATCATCGCCGGTGAGCTGTCCGATGCCGGCGTTCCGTGCTTCATCGCGGACGTCAAGGGTGACGTAACGGGGATTGCCCAGCCAGGCGATCCGGCCAATCCAAAGGTCCAGGAACGCGCGACCCAGCTCGGCTGGACGTACAAGGCGGCGGGCCACCCGGTGGAGTTCCTGTCGCTCTCCGGGAAGCTCGGGGCGCAGGTGCGAGCGACGGTTCACTCGTTCGGTGCGGTCCTGCTGGGCAAGGTGATGGACCTCAACGAGACGCAGACATCGGTCCTATCGCTGATCTTCAAATACTGCGATGACAACGCGCTGCCGCTGCTCGACCTGGCTGACCTGCAGACCACGCTGCAGTTCCTGACCTCGGACGAGGGCAAGCCGACGCTCGCCGACTACGGTGGCATGTCGACGCAGACCGTGGGGGTGCTGCTCCGCGCCATCGTCAACCTCGAGGAGGCCGGGGCGAACGTGTTCTTTGGCGAGCCGGAGTTCGACGTCAACGACCTGATTCGCGCGACGCCGGACGGGAAGGGGATGGTCAGCGTCCTGGAACTCTCGGACGTGATGGACAAGCCCCGGCTCTTCAGCACGTTCATGCTGTGGATGCTCGCGCAGCTCTACCACACGCTCCCGGAGATGGGCGACCTCCCCAAGCCCAAGCTGTGCTTCTTCTTCGACGAGGCGCACCTGCTCTTCTCGGATGCGTCGGACGCGCTAATGGAGCAGATCGAGCTCACCGTGCGCCTGATCCGATCCAAGGGAGTTGGCGTCTTCTTCGCGACCCAGGCACCGACCGATGTCCCAAGCAGCGTTCTGGCGCAGCTGGGGAATCGCGTGCAACACGCGCTGCGCGCCTTCACCCCCGATGACGCTGACAACCTCCGGAAGACGGCTCGCACCTTCCCGATGTCGGACTTCTACGAGGTCGAGAAGGTGATCACCGGGCTCGGGATCGGGGAGGCGCTGGTGACCGTGCTGACGCCCAAGGGCGTTCCGAGCCCCCTCGCCGCGACACGGTTGATTCCTCCCGACTCGTCGATGGCCGCCCTCGACCCGACGACATTCCAGACCATCGCCACCGCGGGATCCCTGCGGGCCAAGTACGGCACCACGGTCGACCGCCAGAGCGCGCACGAGATGATCACCGCGCGCATCGAATCGGCCCGCCAGGCTGCGCAGGCAGGCGCAGCAGCCGGAGCCGGTGCCGCGTCGGGCGCATCGGTCCAGCCTCCGGTGACTGCTGAGCAGTACCAGCGCGACGTCAAGCGCCAGGCCGACGAAATGACGCGGGAGCAACGCGAGGCGGACCGGCAGGCGCGCGCCGACAAGCGCGCCGAGCAGCAGGCCGCGCGAGCCCAGCAGCGACAGCGCGAGCAGATCATGCGAACGGGAACCAAGATCCTCACCTCGCGAGTCGGGCAGGACGTGCTGCGGACGGTCTTCGGGACGCTCTTCGGCTCGAAGCGCTGAAGCCGCGAGCCCTCAGGGGATCTTGAAGCCGCTCGGAATCGGATCGGGCGACGGCGGATAGGCAGGCTTCAGCCCGGCCAGGACGTCGCCGAGGATCTCAGCTACCGCGAGGTTCCGGAACCAGTTCCGGTTTGCGGGGATCACGTACCAGGGCGCCAGATCCGTGGAGCATCGCTCGAGCGCGGTCTCGAACGCCGCCTGGTAGTCGTTCCAGAGCTTTCGCTCGTCGAGGTCGCCCATCTTGAACTTCCACTGCTTGGTCGGGTCATCGACCCGCTCCTGGAAGCGCTGGCGTTGCTCATCGGCTGAGATGTTGAGGAAGAACTTGACGATGGTGGTGCCTTCCTCGACCAGCATCCGCTC
>VBGQ01000140.1 GCA_005882055.1 Chloroflexota bacterium | reverse complement strand
GGAGACCGCTATGGACTTCTCGCTGACCGATGCGCAGCGCGAGGTGCAGCGCACCGCGCGCGCCTTCGCCGAACGGGAGATCCTGCCGCGCATCGGTGAGCTCGACGCCTCGGCGACCTACGACCGAAGCCTCTACGAGAAGATGGGTGCGGCTGGCTTCCTGGGAGCGCCGATTCCCGAGCGCTACGGCGGCTCCGGCATGGACTACATCGCCTTCGCCCTCCTCTGCGAGGAGATGGAGCGTGCGGACACCGCGTTCCGCGTGATCCTGAGCGTGCACACCGGGCTCAACTCGCTGACCCTGCTGCAGTGGGGGAGCGAGGAGCAGAAGGAGCGCTACCTGGTCCCCCAGGCGCGCGGGGAGAAGCTCGCGACCTTCGGGCTTACCGAGCCGGGCGTGGGCAGCGACGCGGCCAACCTGTCGACCACCGCCCGACGCGACGGCGATCGGTACATCCTCAATGGCAGCAAGGTCTGGATCAGCCTGGCCGACACCGCGGATCACTTCCTGGTCTTCGCCACCGTCGACAAGTCCAAGGGCCACAAGGGGATCACCGCGTTCATCGTCGAGCGTGGATTCGCCGGGTTCTCGACGGACTCGCTGCACGGCAAGCTTGGCGTCCGGGCCGGCAACACGGGCATCCTGTACCTCTCCGACTGCGAGGTGCCTGCGGCGAACCGCGTCGGCGAGGAGGGGGAGGGCTTCACGATAGCGATGAGCGCCATCGACCAGGGCCGATACACCGTGGCGGCCGGGAGCGTGGGCCTCGCACAGGCATGCCTCGACGCCTCGCTGAAGTACGCACACGAGCGGAAGACGTTCGGCGACGAGATCGGACGGCACCAGCTCGTGAAGCAGATGCTCGCCAAGATGTACGCCGGCATCGAGGCGGGGCGCTTGCTCGTTTTCAAGGCCGGCGGGCGCAAGAACGCGGGCGAGCGCAACACCCGCGAGACGAGCCTCGCCAAGTGGTTCTGCACGGATCACGCCGTCCAGTCAGCGCTGGATGCGATCCAGATCCATGGGGCGTACGGCTACAGCAACGAGTACCCGGTGGAGCGCTACCTGCGCAATAGCAAGGGATCGGTCATCTACGAGGGAACCTCGCAGATCCATACCTTGATCCAGGCGGACTACCTGCTCGGTTATCGGCGCGACCACCCGCTGCGCATGCCCCAGCCGCCCTTCGAAGGCGAGATGTAGCCGCCGCCTTATTGGTCGCGCGGGCGCGGCGGCTGGGAGTGGATGGGCGCCATTCGGGACGTGGGTGCAGCCCGGCGCGGTGCCAGGGCGACCGCTGCGGCGAGCAACGCAGGCAGGACCAGGAGCAGCGCGGCATCCTCGGGAAGTGAATACGCCAGCGTGATCGGCGCGACCGGCTGGTATCGGGGGAGCGGGACCGCCCCGATCGCTACCAGCAACCACAGCGCAGACGCCGCCACCGCGACAAGCGCCAGGATCTTACGGATCCAGCTGCCGTCGACGAGCGCGACCAGCAAAGCCGCCAGCAGTGCCAACGCGGACCCGGTGATGACCGTCCCAACCCCGAGCGAGGTCCACGGCTCACGACCCCGCCAGTAGCCGTCGACCAGCGTCGTTCCCGGCGTGCGCAGGTACTCGACCCACGCGTTGAGGAGCAGGCCGCCCAGGCCCAGCAGCATGACCAACAGGCCGAGGTCGACCACCAGGCGTGTCCGCCGAGCGAACGTGTCCATCGGTCAATCCTCCGCGCCGGCTGGCTCCAGCACAAGGGTGTCGCGAGTCGCGGCCGCCACCCCCGACTCCGCCCAGGGGATCGGCACGCCCTCGCCGCGCCGCCACAGCTCGAAGAGGTCGCCGTAGTGGGGCGACAGCGGGTTGCCGCTCTGGCCCCCGGCCAGCGAGAAGCGGCTGGCGGCCGGGTTCGCCAGGTCCATCACGCACCTCGTGTTTGCCAGGAATCCGGGGTTGCCGAACGGCGCCATCGGTCCGCTCGAGGCCTGCATGGGCGTGTTGCTGTCGCCGCCCATCGGAATCGGGCCAAGGTTGAAGATGCGGTCGAGCGGCCGGCGCACCGCCAGGGGATGCTCGAGGGTGAGAGGGCGCAGCCAGCCCCACCGCCAGGCGGCCGGATCGGGTCCGTACCCTTCCTCGAGCACATGAATCGCCTCTCCCAGCGATTCGACGGCCTGCCGCTCCCACGTCGAGCTCCCGAACCAGCCGGCGGGCCTTTCTCGGAGGAGGCGCACCAGCCGTCCCATGGCCCGAGTCGAGAAGAGCGTCCGCGGCACGATCTGCCCGAATCCCTGACCGATGGCCCACGGCCAGGCCCTGGGCGCCCTGGCCTGGGCGATGCGACGGGTGAGCGCCGCGCAGAACGCCTGGAAGACCGATGCGCCCACTGATTCCGCGTCCGTCTGCCCGTCCCATTGCTCCAGGTGGTCGAGCGCCTGCGCAGCAGCCTGCTCGGAGCTGACCTCCGCGCGCAGGGCGAGGACCGTTTCGCGCAGCTCGCCCCATGGGAGGCAGCTGACGTCCATCTGCAGCCGCTGGGCGGCCGGCACGTCCCAGCCGTCTCGTCCGGAAAGGACCTCGCCGATCCTGGCCACGCGGTAGCCGTCCACGAAGTCGATCCCCAGGAATGGTCCGCTTCCGTCCGGCACCGGCTGCGCATTGGCCGTCGCGAGCCAGCCGGCCCGAGGATCGGCAGCGAACGGCATCTCCTCGAACGGGACGAGTGAGTCGTGCCAGCCGTGGTCGGGGTTCGCGCCCCGCAGCGGGATGGTGCCATTGCCCGTCTTGCGCCGTGGCAGCTGTCCAACCAGCTGCCAGCCGATGTGGCCCTTCGCGTCCGCGTAGACCACGTTGAGGGTCGGTCCGGGCCACTCGGCGAAGGCGCGGCGGAAGTCGTCGAATGAGCGTGCGCGCACCACGTCCAGGAACCCGCGAACGGGCAGGGTTCGGAGCCAGACCGCAGACATCGAGAGCGCCTGCGGCAGGGTGTCGTCGAGCATGGCGGTGATGACCGGCCCGCGACGAGTGACGAGCACCCGCTCCTCGACCGGCGCACCTCCCTTCACCGCGATGCGCTCGGAGATCACCCGGCAAGGCACCATCGCGTCGCCCTCGCGCACCGACGCGCCGTCCGGGCCGATCTCCTCGATGAACAGGTCGGTGTCGTCGGTCAGCGCGGCGGTGATGCCCCATGCCGCGAAGCCGTTGGTCCCGATGGGCAGCGCCGGGCCGCCGACAAACGACGCTCCGGCCACCTCCCAGTCCGGCGTGCGCAGATGCACCAGGTACCACGGCGCCGGGAGCCGCGGGGCGAGGTGGGGATCGTTGGCCAGCAGCGGACGGCCAGAGGCGGTTCGTGAGCCGGAGATCGCCCAGTTGTTGGATGCTCCACCGGCCGGCACCAGCTCCTGGAAGGTCGCCAGGTCGACGGCGAGGCGGTCGAGGGTGGCGCCCGCAGGAGAGCCCGGCGGAGCGACGACCGGCAGCCAGGCCGGGTAGCTCGGATCCAGCGCGGCCACCGCGTCGGGCCCGTCGTCGGTCAGGATCTTGAGCCGGGCGAGCTCGGCGTCCCAGTTGCCGGAGAGCGCGAACGCCTGCAGCCCGACGAAACAGAGAACATCCATGGCCGTCCAGGGTGTCGGCGGGATGCGGAGGAGGGCGAGCTCATGTGGTGACCCATGCAGGCCGCGCTCGAGGCCCTGGTTGATGCCGCTGACGTAGGCCTCCAG
>VBGQ01000139.1 GCA_005882055.1 Chloroflexota bacterium | reverse complement strand
TCACCGCGCTCGGCGAGCTGGGCTTGCGCGGGATGCCGCTCGTCTTCGGGGCGATGCGGGGCAAGCGCGTGCACGCCATCCTCCGCTCCCTGTCGCAGGTCCGCCCACAGCTGATCTTCACCGCCGTCGACGAGCCCGGAGCCCGTTCACCCGACGAGCTGCTCGCCATCTGGAGGTCGCTGGGCGGCGTCCGCGGGCGGACGGCCCCCGACCCTCGCGACGCCCTCCGGATGGCGGCGGCCCTGGTTCGCGACGACGAGCCGATCCTGGTTGCGGGATCCCTCTACCTGGTCGGGGCGGTGCGCGGCATGCTGACCGGCGAGGAGGCATGAGATGACCGCAGCCGGACCCGAGCTGGTCTTCGGTGAGAAGACCTGGCTGATGGGCATCATCAACGTCACGCCCGATTCATTCTCGGGCGACGGGCTGGCGGCTCCCGGGCGCAGTAAGGACGAGATCGTGTCCGCGGCTGTGGATCAGGCGCGCGCCTTCGTGCGCGCCGGCGCAGAGATCCTGGACGTCGGTGCGGAATCGACCCGCCCAGCGTCCGTCTATGGCGATCGACCGCCGGTCAACCCTGAAACCGAGGCAGCGCTGGCAGTCCCGGTCGTCGCCGCCATGGTGCGAGAGCTCGGCGGAGCTGCCCTGGTCAGCATCGACACCAGCCACGCATCGGTTGCTCGGGCCGCGCTCGCAGCCGGCGCAACGATCGTGAACGACGTGTGGGGGGCGCGCCGCGACCCCGGAACGGCGCAAGCCGCGGCTGCCGCGGGCGCGCACCTGGTGGTGATGCACAACCAGGAACGGGCCAACTACCCCGACGGCGTCGTCCCCGCGGTCATCGCCTGGTTGCGCGAAGCAGTCGAGAGAGCCCGCGAGCTCGGCGTTCCGCGCGATCGTCTCCTGGTCGACCCCGGCATCGGCTTCGGCAAGGCGACCGCGCAGAGCCTGGAGCTGCTGCATCGGCTTCGAGAGATCAAGGACGCCCTCGGCCTGCCGCTGCTGGTAGGGACCAGCCGCAAGCGGTTCATTGGGGACGTGCTGGATAACGCTCCCCTCGACGAGCGCCTGGAGGGGACCGCCGCGAGCGTGGCGCTCGCGATCGCGGGCGGCGCGGACGTCGTGCGAGTGCACGATGTGGCGCCGATTGCCCGCACCGTGCGCGTCGCGGACGCGATCGTGCGCTTCCATCCGCGCTAGCGTGTGCGGCGATGGAACCAGGCAGCCAGGACCGCATCAGCGTCCGGGGCATGCTCTTCCTGGCGCGACACGGGGTCAACCTCGACGAGCGTCTCGAACCGCAGCCCTTCGAGATCGACGTCGACCTGCACAAGAACCTGAGCGGCGCCTCGGCCAGCGACGAGCTGGCTGACACGATCGACTACTCCGCCCTCTTCAGCCTTGTGGGAACCATCGTCGAAGGGCAGAGCTTTCGGCTGATCGAATCGCTCGCCGCGGCCATCGCGGATGCGGTCCTCGCCGAGACCGATGCCACGGCGGTGGACGTCCGGGTGCGCAAGCCGCGCGCGCCGCTCCCCGGGCCGTTCGAGACCGTGGAGGTCGCGATTCACCGCGACCGGGCCGAGTAGCGCTCGACCGTCGCCGCTCGATCAGCCGTTCTGGGGTGGCAGCGTCCCGAGCTTGACCTTTGCCTGGAACGACGCCGTGCCGCGCTGGACCTTCAGCGTGATCTCATCGCCCGGCAGGTGGGGCAGGATCTGGGTCGACAGGTCGTGGTCGCCATCGATGCGCTGCCCGTCAACGCTCAGGATCACGTCGCCCGCGCGGAGGCCAGCGGCTGCCGCGGGACTTCCGGGGAAGACCGCGGCGCTCGAGGGGTCTGATGAGCCGATGAGCGCCCCATAGTCGACGGAGAGGTGCTCCGACGCGGCGAGCTGCTTGGTGACCGGCTGGTAGAAGACCCCGATCCACGGCCGGGCGAGCGGCTTTCCGGCCAGCGCCTGGGCAATGATCGGCTTGGCGACGTCGATGGGGATCGCGAACCCAATGCCCTGCGCGTTCTGACTGACCGCGGTGTTGATACCGATGACGTGGCCTCCGCTGTCGATGAGCGGGCCGCCGGAGTTCCCCGGGTTGATGGCGGCATCGGTCTGGATCAGATTGTTCAGCTGCTCGGCGCTCTGGTTGCCGGCATCGCCGGCGGTGATCTGGCGTCCCAGCCCGGAGACGACCCCGGTCGTCACGCTGTTCTCGAAGGTCCCGAGCGGGTTGCCGATGGCGATCGCCTGCTGTCCCTGCTGCAGCCCTGACGAAACGCCCAGCTGTGCCACTGGCAGGCCGCCGGCATCGATCTTCACGATCGCGAGATCGGTCAGCGTGTCGATGCCATAGATCGTGGCCGGGAAGACCCGCGTGTCGTTGAGGCGGACCGAGAGCGCGTCGGCACCCGATACGACGTGGCGGTTGGTGAGGATCCAGCCCCGCGCGTCGAACACGAAGCCAGAGCCGACGCCGCCGCCCCCGGCTGGGCTGCCAGAGCTCGACGAGATGGTGACCACTGCGGGCGCGACCTTCTTGACCGATTCAATGACCGCCGAGGACTCGTCGATGCGGATCGATCCGCCGCTGATACTGGTCAGCGCGCCGGCGGCTGTGGGACTCGCCGTCGAATGCAGCATGTTGGAGACCGCCACCGAGGAGAGGGCACCCGAGACGATCCCGACCACGAGCGCGACGGCCACGACTGGTCCCAGCCGCTGACCGCCTTCCCTGGACTCGGGGCGTGCGGCCGGCGGCCGTGTCGACCAGGCCGGCGCCACGGACTGCCACTCCGACGGGCGCTCGCCCGCGGGCGGCCCGTAGCGCTGATACTCGACCGGTTCCGAGCCTCGCTCTGTCATGGTTAGCCCGCCATCCTGCAAGCGGCGCGTTGCGCTCGAACGTAGCGTGTCGTGAAGATTCGTTGACCTTGCTTCACGGTTCGGCTGCCTCGGGTGTGGCTGGCGGTTCGCTGTGCCGGACGAGCCCACCCGCGCCGCTCGGTGGGCTGGGCGGCTCCTGGGTGGTGAGCCCGAGGCCCAGCGCTGGCTCTCTGACCCGCGGCAGGTGCGCGCGGAAGCTGGTCCCTCGTCCCATCGCGCTCACGACCTCGATGCTTCCTCCGTGCATCTCCACGATCGAGCGTGCAATTGCCAGGCCCAGCCCGCTCCCCGACGCGCGCGCCTCGCCCACGTTGGTGCCACGGTAGAAACGCTCGAAGATGCGCGGCAGTTCGGCTTCCGGGATGCCAGGACCGGTGTCGCGCACCTCGATCAGCGCTTCGCCGCGGGAATTGGTGAGCTCGACGTCCACCTCACCCCCGCGCTGCGTGAACTTCAACGCGTTGCCGACCAGGTTGTTGAGCAGCTGCACGATGCGCTCGCGGTCGAAGCGCAGATCCACCGTGTCCCCGGGAACGGTGGCGGTGAGCGTCACCCCACGCTCGTCAGCGATCTCGGCGTGCGCCTCCACCACCGAGCGGATCGGTTCGCGCAGGTCGCCGTCTCGCACGTCGAGCGGAAAGATGCCGGCCTCGATCCGCGAGAGGTCGAGCAGGTTCGTGGAGAGCCACTCGAGGCGGCGGAGCTGCTCTCGCGAGCGGTCGATGAACTCGGCGCGGGTCGCATCGTCCACGGTGCCATCGCCCAGGAGGTCGTTGAACGTACGCAGCGCGGCGATCGGCGTGCGCAGCTCGTGCGAGACATCGGCGATGAACTCGCGCAACCGATCACGGTCCGCCTGCAGCATGCGGAGCGACTCGGCCAGCCGGTCGGCCATCACGTT
>VBGQ01000075.1:5163-6100 GCA_005882055.1 Chloroflexota bacterium | reverse complement strand
TCAGCGAAAGGAAGAAGACGAGCAGCGCGATCGTCAGCAGGTCGATTCCGGCGTGCGGTTCCTCGGGGGGCACCATGGCCCGCACCGTAGCAGATGAGCCGCGCCGCCGGCTGACCTGGCCATCTGACGCCCCGCGAGTCGGAATCCATCTCGGCGTGGCGAGCGGCCTCCTGCGCGCCGCGCGTCGCGCGCGCCAGATCGGCGCCACGGCGCTTCAGATCTTCAGCGACAACCCCACCGCCTGGCGGCGACGGCCGGAGGCGCCGCGCGACGCCGACGCCTTCATTGCATACCTGGACCGCGCCAAGATCCAACCGATCGCGGTCCATGCCAGCTACCTGATCAACCTCGCCGGCACGGCGGAGCCCTTCGCATCGCAGTCACGTTCCGGGCTGACCTTCGAAATACAGCGAGCCCCGGAGTACGGCGCAACCCTCGTGAACACACATATCGGGTCGCATCGGGGCGGCGGATTGACGGCTGGCTTCCGGCGCATTGCGGAGAACGTATCGGCTGCGATGTCTGAAGCACCGCCAGGCGTCCGGCTGGTACTGGAGAACTCATCGGGTGGGGGCGACAACCTGGGCTCGACCATCGAGGAGCTGGCCACGATCCTGGAGGAGGCCGCCGCACTCTCGGGCGACCACGCCGCCGCGTTGGCCTTCTGCCTGGATACCGCCCACCTGTGGGGCGCCGGCTACGACGTCGCCCAGCCCGACGAGGTGCGGCGGCTGATCGATCGGTTCGAGGAGCTGGTGGGCCTGGATCGGCTCGCCCTCGTGCACCTCAACGACTCACGCTCGCTGCGGGGTTCGCGCAATGACCGACATGAGCACCTTGGGGCGGGCGAGATCGGTTCGGCAGGACTTGGCGCCTTCTTGCGGGACCCGCGCCTTGCGCAGGGAACCGCGTTCATGATGGAGACCCCCGGCGTCGA
>VBGQ01000075.1:0-5142 GCA_005882055.1 Chloroflexota bacterium | reverse complement strand
CCGCGTGGCGGCCAAATCCTGAGGGTCAGGCTCCTCGCGAGAGGCCGGGAGCGCCGTTGTTCCCGCCATTTCGAAGCCGGCGGGTGCGCAGGGTGATGTAGGCCTGCATCAGCTCACGGACGTCGCCCTCGGTGAGCAGCTCGTCGCCGCGCAGGGCGTATTCCACGCGCGTGGTGGGGAGGACCTGGCGGGACGAGACGCTCGCGAAGTAGCCCGGGCCGTCTGCATCGTCGCGGATCTCGCGGAGGCCACGTGCCAGCTTGGTGGCGGTCCCGAGGGATGGCATGCGGTCGCCCTTGATCAGGCGCGAGATCGTCGAATGATCCACGCCTGACTGCAGCGCGAGCTGGCGTTGACTCATCTTCTTTTCCTTCAGCTGGCCTCGAAGCCAGGTATTGAAGGTTCGGGGCGATTGAAACGTCATGCCATTGCTTGCTGCGGCGCACGCCACTCCGAAACCACACGCAGGAGTGGTGCGTGCATGCACCCGCAGCATGGCCGCCGCGGGAAAGGCTCTCAATAGGAGGAAGGTACCGCGGGAGCGGCGATTGGCTACGGCTGACCGATCTTACCCGATGGCGCGCTCGCGACCGGCTTTGGAGCCCCTCGGCGCCTCCGTGAGGCCGACCCGGCGCCGTGGGCGCGGCGGACCATGCCACTGAATGCGTAGAGGATCCCGCCCAGCACGATCACGGTCATGATCGAGATGGCGCGGTCGGTCAGCGCGACGGCCACCGCGGCGTTGTGCGGCACCCCGTAGATCAGCAGCGCGCCCACGATTCCGGCCTCGACGAAGCCAACGCCCGCCGGAGTCAACGGGATCGCCGTCAGCAGCGCGGCCGCCAGGGCGACGAACGCCCGTCACCACCACGATGACCGGGACGGAAGAAGAGGTAAGCGCCCCCGTGCTCCCCTCGTGGAACCGCTCGTAGAGATCGGCCACCCTGGCAGGCAGGATTCGGGTCAAGTGCCCCCCGGCGAAGCGCAGAGCGAGCACGAAGATGATCAGGGCCAGGGCGACCACGAAGCCGGCAATGAAGAGCGCATCCACCTCCGGTCGCTGCCGGCCGCGGAAGCTCCAATAGCCTGCGGCGAGGGCCAACCCGAAAATGACGATGATGTCCGCGATGCGCTCGATGAAGACCGTTCCCACGGTCCGAGACGCCGAGGCGCCGTAGTTCCCCTTGAGCAGGTAGGCCCGGTACAGGTCGCCGAGCTTGGCGGGGACCAGGCAGTTGACGAACCACGAGAGGAAGAGGATCTCGGTCGCGGGCACGAAGCCGATTGGCGTGCCCGTGCGCCGCAGGATGAAGGCCCAGCGGAAGCCCCGCAGCGGGAAGGTCAGGTAGTACATCACCAGGGCGAGCACCAGCAGACCCAGGTTTGCGTGGGCGATCTGAGACCACGTACGCCCCCAGTCGACGCCCAGGACGAAGACGAACAGCAGGACCAGCAGCGCGACGCCAAAGACGATCGAGCCGATGGTCCGCACGTTCAGGAAGCGGCGAGCCAGGTTCACTTCCCGTTCGGGAATCGCCTCTGATGCGGGTGCGTCGAGGAACTCAGCGGGCTCGTAGAGCCCGTGCTCGTGCTCGCGGGCGAGCGATTCGGGGCCAAGCACGGGGGCAGCCGCCGTCTCGCGGCCCATCCATCGGCGCAGGATGTTGCTCCAGACGGCGTAGCGCGTTGTCAGGTGCACGAGGATGGTTGAGCGGCTGGCGTGCCATCGGTTCTTCGGCAGCACCATGCGCAGTTCGTCGGCAGTGCCAAAGAGCGGCAGGGCGTTCGTGCTCATGGCCACCTCGAAGCTGGCGTGGCTGTCGCTGCATGCGATGCCCGGAAGCCCGTAGCGCGCCGCGAACTCGGCGGCGCGCAGGTTGTGGCGCTGGAAGGTGACGCGGCTGTTGAAGACCTCCACGGCGTCGATCTTGCCAGCCTCCGCCAGCCTCGTCAGCGGTACTTCTCGGATGTGCGAACCGCGGAAGGGGTCAAACGGGTGCGGGATGCTGACCAACCCGCCCTGGCGGTGGATCTCGTCCGCCGTCTCATCCGCGGAGAGCCCTCGCGGGATCGTGTGCTGCAGGAAGAGGCCGACCACTTCGCCGTCCGCAGTGCTCACCTCTTCCCCGAGGATCACCGTCAGCCGCTCGTCGAGGCCACGCTCCCGGACACGATCACGGACCGCGACGGCGCCCTCCACGTTGTTGTGGTTCGTGACGGCCACGTGCGTCAGCCCGCGCTCGATCGCGACGCGGATGAACTTGTCCTCGGAGAGGATCGAGTCGCGGCTGAACCGGGTGTGGATGTGGAAGTCGGCGAACGCCCTGGGCGTCGATCTTGGCGCTCCGGTCTTCTCGCGCACCTCGGCTCGGGCAGCGACCGTCTGCGCCGCCAGGCTCACGCGCTGCTCACCAGACTCTTGCGGAAGGTCGTGTACTGCTCCAGTGCAAGGCCCGTGCCCACCGCAACGGAGTTGAGCGCGTTCTCCGCGACGTGGCACGGAATGCCCGTCACCTGGGTCAGCAGCGTGTCGAGGTTTCGAAGGAGCGAGCCGCCGCCGGACATCACCATCCCCTTGTCGATGATGTCGCTCGACAGCTCGGGTGGCGTCTGCTCGAGCACGTTGCGAACAGCGCTCACGATCTGCTGCAGCGGTTGCTCGATCGCCTCGGTGACCTCCGACGAGGTGATGGGGATCGTGCGCGGCAGGCCGGCGATCAGGTCGCGGCCCTTGACCTCCATGGTCAGCGGCTCGTCCAGCGGCAGGGCGGATCCGATCTGGATCTTTACCTCCTCCGCCGTTCGGTCACCGATCATCAGGTTGTACTTGCGCCGGATGTAGTTGGCGATCGACTCGTCGAACCGGTTGCCCGCGATCCGCACGGAATCGCTCACCACGATGCCGCCCAGCGCGATCACCGCGATCTCCGTTGTTCCGCCGCCAATGTCGATGATCATGTTGCCGGAGGGGCCGGAGATCGGGACGTTGGCGCCGATCGCCGCCGCCAGCGGCTCTTCGATGAGCGACGCCTCACGCGCACCGGCCTTGAGCGCCGCGTCGCGCACCGCGCGCTTCTCGACGCTCGTCACGCCGGACGGGACGCTGATCATGACGTCCGGCTTGAAGATGCGGACGCGGGCCACCTTGTTGATGACGTAACGCAGCATCGCCTCGGTGATCAGGTAGTCGGCGATCACCCCGTCGCGCATGGGACGGATGGCGCGCACGTTCCCCGGGGTGCGCCCGATCATCTCGCGCGCCTCTTCGCCCACGGCCACCAGGCGGTTGTCATCGTCCCGGATGGCGACGACGGAGGGCTCGTTGAGGACGACGCCCTTGCCCTTGACGTAGACCAGGATGTTGGCTGTCCCGAGGTCGATGCCAATCTTCATGGTGCGCTGCGCGGTGCCTGCTGCGTGCTTGAGCGCCGGCCGCGGCGTCGTGGTTCGGGTCCCGCGGGGCGCCCGCAGTATACCGGCCCGGCTGCACGCATCCGCCCGAGTACCCTGCCCGCATGCCGGAAGGTGACACCCTCTTCCGGACCGCCGTGAGCCTCAGGCGAGTGCTGGTCGGCGAGACCATCGTGGAGGCCCGAGCGCAACCCGGGCCGATGCTGCGCCGCGTCCCCGACCTGTCCTTACTGGCCGGGCTGCGGATCGGCGCAGTCGAGTCGCGGGGCAAGCACCTGCTCATCGTCTTCGGGGAGGGCGAGCATCGCCGAACATTGCGCACCCACCTGCGCATGACCGGTTCGTGGCACCGATACCGCGCTGGCGAGCCGTGGCGCCTGCCCCAACGTCGAGCCACCGTGGTCCTCCGCACGTCGAGCGCGGTGGCGGTCTGCTTCGACTGCCCAACCGTCGAGCTCCTGACCGATGTGGGCCTGGCCCGCTCCAAGGCGCTGACCACGCTTGGCCCGGACCTGCTCGGACCTGCCTTCGACGTCGCCGTTGCGATCTCCAACCTCCAGAAGCTCGAGGAGCTCGCCATCGGTGAGGCGCTGCTCGACCAGCGCGCGCTCGCGGGCATCGGTAACGTCGTCCGTAACGAGGCGCTCTTCATGGAGCGCATCCATCCGTGGTTGCGCGTTGGGGACATCAAGGCGGCCGATCTCGAGCGGCTCGTGATCAGTGCCCAGCGCGTGCTGCGATCCGCGACCAGCGGCGGCGCGCGCACCACGACCGGGGTTCCGCTGCGCGGCGCTCGCCTCTGGGTCTACGGGCGCGCGGGCCGCCCCTGCCGTCGTTGCGGCACGCGCATCGAGCTCGGGCGCCAGGGCGAGCTCGCCCGCCTCACATACTGGTGCCCCTCCTGCCAACGGCAGGCTTAGCGCCCGATGGACTACCGCGCGCGGAGACGGGTCAGGGCGTCCTCCAGGCGGCGGGCGCGCGTCTCCGGACGCCTGGCCTCGGCAATGGGTTCGGCGAGCTCGCGGCGCCGCGAGAACGAGAGCGCTCCGAAGCGCTGACCGAGCTCTGGATCGGCTTCGAATGCGGCCTCGAGCTCCGGCGGAAGGGCGAGCACGCGCGGCGATTCGTCGCGGGTCATCTCGATCTCGAGTGGATCGCCGAACGCGAGACCAGCGGCTTCCCGAGTGGCCTTGTGGACGCCCAGGTAGAAGCCGCCGCGGTACGGCATGGTGCTGCTGTGGAAGGCGACCCCGTTGACGGTGCCGGTGACGCGCATCTGCTTCAGTCCGCCCAGCGCGCTCACATGCTCGGGAGGGATGAGCGCCACCGCTCCGCCGCCCCGTGCGGTTTCGAGGGTCGTCTTGAAGCGGACCGGCTCGCTCATTGCACCGACTTACGCATCGATGCGATGGATCTGGGCGCCAAGCCCAACGAGCTTGGACTCGATCTGCTCGTATCCTAGGTCCACGTGCTCGACGCCCGAGATCACGCTCGTCTCCGACGCCGCCAGCGCAGCGAGGACCAGCGTCGCGCCCGCCCGCAGGTCGGAGATCTCGACCTCACGGCCGTGCAGCGGCGTGGGCCCGGCAATGCGCGCATGCCGCTCGTCGAGGACCTCGATCACCGCGCCCATCTTGTTCAGCTCGGCGACGTAGTCGAGCCGGTCCTCGTAGATGGTCTCGTGAATGGAGGACATCCCGTCCGCCTGCGTCATGAGCACCGCGAGCGGCG
>VBGQ01000094.1 GCA_005882055.1 Chloroflexota bacterium | reverse complement strand
CGGCCGGTTCAACCTGCTCCTGGACGGCGACGATCCGGATCGGCTGCTGGGGATTGCCTCCGCGGGTGCCGCGGCGGGGCTCGAGCTCGAAGCGGTCATCCAGCGTGAGTCGCGGCGCTCGGGAGACGGCCTGGCAATCCATTTCAGGAAGCCGTCCGGCGAGGATCGTCTCCGGTCGGCGGTTGGCTCGCGGCCCCTCCAGCTGGGCGCGGAGGCCGGGCATCTCACCTACCCCGAGCTGGCCGCCGCGGTCGATCGCGCCGCGGTCGCCTTGCTCCGCGACCGCGGGGAGCCGGCGGGCCTGACGCGGGTGGCGTGCGCGGTGGTCATGGAGCTGGCGCAATCCGGGTTGCTGCGCCGATTGGGGCATGTCCGCGGTGGCGAGCGTCGCGATGCGGGGGGCGACCTGGAAACGTCGGACCAGGGTGCGGTCGCCGACGAGTCCGCCTCCGACGAGGACCGCGCGGGTCGTCGGGCTGGTCCCGGCGGGATGATGCTGGCGGCCCTGCTCCGCGAGGAGCTGTGGCGCGACGACCACCCCAACCTCGTGCGCCTCGGCGACGAGGCGCGACCGCTCTGGTGGCTGCGACAGCCGGACCTCGCGGAGCAGCCCCTCGCCGATCGGGTCGAATGGGCGACCTTCTCAATCCTGTCAACCGCGGGCCGCCTCGACGAGCCGACCTTTCTCGATCGCATCTATCGCCACTTCCCCGGGCTGCAGGCACCGGACGAGGAGCTCGTGCGGGCGTGCCTGGCGGCCTATGCGCGCCCCAGCGAGAGCGGGCAGCTGCATACGGACGAGCAGCTCTCGACCCGATTCGACGACCACTCCCGCCTGCTGGCCCAGGTCGCCGACTACGGCCATCGGCTCGGCCTGCGCGTCTGGCTGAGCCGCCGTGAGCACGACAAGGTCGTCGATGGCCGGCCGCTCATCGAGCACCTGGCAGACGACGAACGACGCGCCTATCTGCCGCTCATCATCCGGGCGCCGGGTGAGGCGCTGTCGGCGGTGGACGCCATCTGGTACGTCCGGGGCCGGTTCGCATTCCTCCTCGAGGTCGAGTGGACGGCCATGCTCGGAGAGGCGGTGTTGCGCCGCGGGCGCGAGATCCCTCCCTCCGAGCACCAGGCCCGCATCGTGCTCTTCCCCTCCGAACGGACCGAGCTGGTGCGGCTGAAGCTGGAGCGCTCGCCGTGGTTACGCGCGGAGATCGAGCGGCAGAACTGGCACTTCCTCAAGTGGCAGCACTTCGATGCGTTGGCCGCTCGAGACGGCGCGAACCTGGATTGGCTCGAGCCCGTGCTCGGTCTCGACCCGCTCATCGAGCGGGGAGGTGAACAGCTCACGATTTTCGGAGAATAGGGCGTCGAGGGAGCGCGTTGACCCTCCGCGTACACTCACCTGGGAGTGCCGTGGTTCCCCCCTGCGGCACTCCCGTGCTGTCTGGCAGTCAGCCCGTGGCACCTCGCTTGACCCTCGCGGGACGGGTCGCTCGACGACCCATTGCGCGGCGCACGACGGCCATCACCTCGTTGACGTAGGGCGCCCCTTCGCCACTCTCGATGGCGTGGGCAAGGCACCCGTCAATGTGGTCCTCGAGCAGGAGCAGCGCGACCTCGTCCGCGGCGGCGGTCATGGCCTCCACCTGCTGCAGGACGTCCAGGCAGTACGCATCTTCACCGATCAGGCGCCGGATGCCACGCACCTGGCCCTCGATCCGGCTCAGGCGGTTGAGCAGCTCGGGCCGATCCTTCGTGTAGCTGTGGCGGAAGTTCCGTTCGCGATCGGTGGTCGTGCTCTGCATACCCGGGGGCAGTATGCGGTCCGCCTCTTGACGGGGTCAATGTGCCGGATCTCCGAACCGGGCCGCAACGTGAATCGCGATACGATGCCGCCGATGCCCGAGTTGGAACGACATGAGCTGATTGCGCCGCTGGAGCGCGCGCTGGTGGTCTTCAGCCACCCCGACGATGCCGAGTTCGGTGCCGCCGCCACCATCGCCAGCCTCGTCGCGCGCGGCGTGCGCGTCGACTACCTGGTGACGACGGACGGCGGCAAGGGAACCGCCGACCCCGCGGTTACCTCGGAACAACTCGCGACGACCCGAATCGCCGAGCAGCGTGCCGCGGCGGACGTCCTGGGCGTCGGGGAGGTCGTCCACCTCGGCTATCCCGACGGGTACCTGCAGCCCACGCTGGACCTGCGGCGCGACCTCGTGCGGCACCTGCGGCGCTTGCGTCCCGAGCTGGTCATCGCCCAGAGCCCAATGCGGCGGATGGACGGCAATCCGTACATCAGTCACCCAGATCACCTGGCAACCGGCGAGGCGACCCTTGCCGCGATCTATCCCGCCGCCCGCGACCGCCTCAACTTTCCTGAGCTGCTCGACGAGGGGCTCGAACCGTGGAAGGTGCGCCAGGTGCTGGTCACCGGGGCCGAGCAGGCGAACCTGTGGGTCGAGGTCCAGGCACAGCTCGACACGGCGCTGGCCGCGCTCCGCTGTCACGCCAGCCAGTTCGACGATTGGGACGCCGTCGAAGAACGCGTCCGAGAGCGAGCGCGCGAGGCGGGCGAGGCGGTGGGCTTGCCCGCCGCCCAGGCCTTCCTCTCGATCCTCCTCGACTGAGTGGCTGTCGCCAGATGATGCGCGGCGGCGGTCACTGGGGTGGCTTCGAGCCGAACCTGCAGCGCCGGGAGGGAAGCGGGGGACGAACCCTGCGCCGCATCGTGGGCTTCTTCAAGCCATATCGGGGACGGCTGTCGGTCATTGCGGCCGCGATCCTGCTCACCGCGACCATCGGTGTCGTCAACCCGATCCTCATCAAGCTGGTGATCGACAACCTGACCGGGCCACGCGACCTGGGCCTGCTCTACATCCAGTCCGGCCTGATGATCGTGCTGCCCATCGTCACCAGCCTCATCGGCGTCGGCCAGTCGTACCTGTCGAACCTCGTTGGCCAACGCGTGATGAACGACCTGCGGGTCGCGCTCTACAGCCACCTGCAGTGGATGCCGCTGCGCTTCTTCACCGAGACGCGCACCGGCGAGATCCAGAGCCGGATCAGCAACGACGTGGGCGGCGTGCAGTCCGTGGTGACCGATACCGCCAGCTCGCTCCTCTCCAACTTCGCCACGGTGGCGAGCACGGTCGTCGCGATGCTGATCCTCGATTGGAGGCTCACCGCCCTGAGCCTGGGGATGCTGCCGATCTTCGCGTACATCACCTTCCGGGTCGGGAAGGTGCGCCGCGTGGTGAGCCGGCTCACGCAGCAGTCGATGGCAGAGATGAGCGCCATCACGGAGGAGTCGCTCTCCGTCTCGGGGATCCTGCTCTCCAAGACGTTCGGCCAGCAGGCCGCGAGCATCGACCGATTCGAACGCGAGTCGCGGCGGCTGGGGGATCTTCAGGTGCGCCAGCAGATGCTGGGCCGATGGTTCTTCGCGATGATCGGCACCTTCTTCAGCATCATGCCGGCCCTGGTCTACATCCTGGCCGGGACGCTGATCATCCGCGGCGACACGCATGTCAGCATCGGCACCATCGTCGCGTTCACCACGCTCCAGAGCCGGATCTTCTTCCCGCTGGGGCAGATGCTGAACGTTCAGATCGAGATCCAGGGCGCCCTCGCGCTCTTCGACCGCATCTTCGAATACCTCGAGATGGATCAGGACATCACCGACGCGCCCGATGCCGTCGAGCTGGACCCCGCGACCATGCGCGGCGACGTGCGTTTCGACGGCGTCGCCTTCCATTATCCGGTCACGCCCGCGCAGATGGCCGCCCGGGAAGAGGCCGCACAGGCCGAGGTGGAGGGCCGTGCCGTATCGGTCCCCCTCAAGCCCTTCGACCTGGCAGATATCTCGTTCATCGCCGCGCCCGGGAACCTGGTTGCGCTGGTTGGTCCGTCCGGCGCGGGCAAGACGACCACCACCTACCTGATCCCGCGCCTGTACGACGTTGACGCCGGCGCGGTCCTGATCGACGGACAGGACGTCCGCCAGATCCGGCTCGAGTCGCTGGGCCGGAACATCGGCGTCGTGACCCAGGAGACGTACCTGTTCCACAGCTCGGTGCTCGACAACCTGCATTACGCCAAGCCGCAGGCGACCATGGATGAGGTCGAGGAGGCGGCCCGCGCGGCCGCGATCCACGACCGGGTCCTGGAGCTGCCCGAAGGCTACGATACGATCGTGGGGGAGCGCGGCTACAAGCTGTCGGGGGGCGAGAAGCAGCGGGTTGCCATCGCCCGGGTGCTGCTCAAGAACCCGCGCATCCTGATCCTCGACGAGGCGACCTCGGCCCTCGACACCGTCAGCGAGCGGCTCATCCAGGGTGCCCTCGCCCGGCTGATGGAGGGCCGTACGACGATCGCCATCGCGCACCGGCTCTCGACGATCCTGCGTGCCGACCTGATCCTGGTCTACGACCGAGGCCGAATCGTCGAACGCGGGACGCATGTCGAGCTGCTTCAGCACGAGGGCCTCTACGCCCGGCTGTATGAGCAGCAGTTCCTGACCGATGTGGCCGCCGTGGCTGGCGCCTGATTCATGGCCGGGGGCACGTTCAACGTTTGGAGCACCACCCGCGTCAGTTGGGTGTGACGGTCATCGAAGGCGCATTTCCACCAGCCTCCGCGCATACCCAGGCCGGCGATATCGATCGGGCCATCGTGGCCGACGTGCACCAGCGCCGCGGCCCCGAGCTGTTCGGCTTCGCGAGGCACCTGGGACTCACCGATGAAGAGGCCCACGACGCCGCGCAGGAGGCGCTCCTGCGCCTCTGGACCGCGATCGAAGGGGGCAAGGCGATCGAGCAGCCGGATGCCTGGACGTTCCGGACCCTGTATCGGATCTGCATGGACCAGCATCGATGGCGCCGGCGCGTCCGAGCGCTGGCCGAACGCCTTGGGCCCTGGCGTGAACCGCAAGAGGCGGACCGCACGGACCTGATCGCGGTCTGGGATGCGGTGGAGCGATTGCCCGCGCGCCAGCGGCTGGCCGTCTACCTGCGATATCGAGCCGACCTGCCCTTCGAGGAGATCGGAGCCATCCTGGGAATCCAGGCCGTGTCCGCACGAAGCCACGTCAGCCGCGCCCTCGAGACGCTGCGGGAGAGCTTCGCCGGCGAGAGGGAGACGAACCAATGAATCGCGACCGGATCGAGCGTGCCCTGCGAGAGCCTGGACCCCGCGAGCGCGGGTACTCGCCCGAAGCCCTTCCCGCGACGGCTGCCGAGCTGCGCGCGCGCGTTCCGCGACGGCGTGGCTTGTTGATGAGCGCCGGCGCCCTTGGTGGGCTGGCCGCAGCGGTTGCAGCGGGGGCGGTCGTCGCTGTCGTCCTCACCCACGGGTTTGCGCCGGGTCCAGGCACGACCGGTACGGGTTCCAGCCCGACCTCCACGCCGACCCCAACGCCGGCCCCGGCGCGCATGACCGCCTGTCGTGCGGGCGACTTCGCCTGGAGCAGTGACGCATGGGGCGGCGCCATGGGATCGCGCGGGACGATTGTTCTCGCCAGCGCTCTCGCGAGCATGACGGCCTGCGAGCTCCGCGGCGAGGCGACGCTGACCCTGCGCGACGCCAATGGTGTCGTGCTGGTGACTGGCCACACCGCGGCAACGACGACGCGCGTCAGCGCCGGCCAGGCCTTCCAGATCGGGGTTACATGGAGCAACTGGTGTGGCGCGGAGCCCGTGCAACCGATCACCCTTCAGCTCACGCTGCCGGGCGACACGATGGCGGTTCCGCTCGTCCCGGCCAACGATCAGAACCTTACGTTCTCCACCACGTGCAATGGACAAGAGCAACCGACAACGCTGAGCGGTACGGACTTCCAGCCGTCTGATCGGGCACCGGAGGGCTGATTTCCCGCTGAGCCGCGCCCATCGCTAGGCTTCAGGCGTGAACGCCACGCCTGAAGCCCACGGGACGCACCGGCATACGAACCGGCTCGCCAATGAGACGAGCCCGTACCTGCTGCAGCACGCCCACAATCCGGTCGACTGGTATCCCTGGGGCTCGGAGGCGCTCGAGCGCGCGAAGCGAGAGGACAGGCCGATCTTCCTGTCCATCGGCTATTCAGCCTGCCACTGGTGCCACGTCATGGAGCGGGAGTCTTTCGAGGATCCGGCGATCGCCGAGCTCATGAACCGCGACTTCGTATCGATCAAGGTGGATCGCGAGGAGCGCCCGGACCTCGATGAGGTCTACATGGCCGCGGTACAGGCCATGACCGGCTCGGGCGGCTGGCCCATGAACGTGTTCCTGACGCCGGATCTGCAGCCGTTCTACGGCGGGACCTACTTCCCGCCCGAGGATCGCCACGGTCTCCCTGGCTTCCCCCGGGTCCTTGCCGGCATCGCGGAAACATACCGGACACGCCGTGAGGAGGTGACGACCCAGGCCGGAGTGCTGGCGCGCCACCTCCAGGTGCAGCTTGCCCTTCCGCCTGGCGGCGGCGGGGACCCGCAGCGTGACCACCTGGATGCTGCGGCCCGTCGCCTGGCGGCTGGTTTCGATCCCGTGCACGGTGGCTTCGGTGGCGCTCCCAAATTCCCGGCGCCCATGACGCTCGGGTTCCTCCTGCGGGCCTGGCACCGCAGCCGGGATCCCGAGACGCTTCGCATGGTGACGGTGACGCTCGACGCGATGGCCAGTGGCGGAATCCACGACCAGCTTGGTGGCGGCTTCGCCCGTTACAGCACCGATGCGGACTGGCTCGTCCCGCACTTCGAGAAGATGCTCTACGACAACGCCCAGCTGGCGCACGCCTACCTCGAGGCGTATCGGGCGACCCGTGAGGAGCGGTACCGCACCGTCGTCGAGTCGACGCTCGATTTCGTGCTCCGGGAGCTGGCGACCCCCGACGGCGGGTTTGCGTCGGCGCTGGACGCCGACAGCGAGGGCGAGGAAGGGCGTTTCTACGTCTGGACCGATGGGGAGCTCCGGGCGTTCCTCAGCGAGGCGGGGCTGTCCGCGACGGAGATCGACGCGGTGGTGGACTACTGGGACGTCACACCACGCGGTAACTGGGAGGTTCGCTCCATCCTTCGAATCGTCGGCGCCCCGCCCGAGCCCGATGTCATTGCTCGCGCCCGCTCGGCATTGCTCGATGCGCGCGGGGCGCGGGTGAGGCCCGCGCGAGACGAGAAGCAGCTGGCAGCCTGGAACGGGTTGCTGCTCAAGTCCCTCGCGGAGGCGGGCGGCGTTCTGGCAAGGGGTGACTACCTCGACGCGGCCGGTGGCATCGCCCGGTTCGCACGGCATGTGCTGCTCCGAGCCGACGGCTCCTTGTGGCGCACCGCACGCGACGGGGCCGGACACACGCCGGCGTTCCTCGAGGACTACGCATGTCTTGCCGACGGACTCCTGTCGCTGCACGCCGCCCTCGGACGTGTCGAGGATCTGGTCCTTGCCCGCGAGCTCATGGATCGCGCCATCGCCGATTTCTGGGACGACCAGGGTGGCGCGTTCTGGGACACCTCAGACGCGCACGAGGCGATCGTGGCGCGTCCGCGGTCGGTGACCGACGGCGCCACCCCTGCCGGCAACTCGGTCGCGGCGGATCTCCTGCTGCGCCTCGCGCTCGTCACCGGCGATGCGGACTATTACCGGCGGGCTCATTCGATCCTGCGCGTGGTTGGCAGCGCGCTCGATCGCCAGCCGCAGCTCTTCGGACGGATGCTGGCCGCGGCCGACCGATCGCTGGCGGAGCCCATCGACGTCGTGGTCGCCGCTTCATCGGGTGATGTCGGCCAGGAGCTCCGCTCGGCAGCCCTCCTCCCATACAGGCCGGACCTGGTCATCGCCAGCCTCCGGCCCGGAGACGCGACGGCCGACTGGCCGCTCTTCATCGACAAGCGGCCCCTGGATGGGAGGGCAACCGCCTATGTGTGCCGCGGCTATGCCTGCCTCGCTCCGACGTTCGACCCGGGGGAGGTTGAACGCCAGGTTCGCGAGCTGCGCTGAAGGGCTCCGACGGCTGTCGTCGCCGCGTCAGGCCGGTGGCGTGGCCGAGGCGCCGCCGAGCTGATTCAGCGCGACACGCGTCTGTTGGGCATGCCAGTCGAGGCCCATGGCGGCAAACCGGTTGGCCGCATCCGCCAGGAGTGCAGCGTCACGCCGAGCGATCCCCAGGGCACGCACCGCGAACGGGGCGACGTAGGCGTCCGGCCGTAGCCACACAGGCCCCTCAGCCTCGATTCGATCGCGCTCTTCGAGCATCGCCAGGCCATCGAACAGGGCCGCCCACAGCTCCCAGGCGACAGGCGTCAGCCATTCCTGTTGGATGGAGTCGACGGTGCGTCGGACGCCGCCGTGATCCTTACGAGCAATCGCCAGGTTCAGCCATCTCGCGGCGTGCAGGTCGTGATAGCCAATCATCCCGATGGACTCCGCCTTCGCCACGAGACGCGTGGCGGAGCCCTCGTCGCCGCGGTGCACCATCCCCAAGGCGCTGATGAGCAGCACGCCGACGTTGAACGGACAGGGAGTGGCCAGGTTGGCCTCCACGGCAGCCTCGGTCCCTTCCGTGAGTGATTGGATGCCCGCCCAATTCCCCATCCCGGATTCCAGGCGCATCCGCATCGCCACGCCGTGCAGGCGATGGTGGGGCGTCAGGCCGGCGACGGTCTCCTCCAGGCGCTCCACCGTGTCGCGCGCATCCACCAGCCTGCCGACATTGGCGTAGAGGTCCACATCCATGAATAACGCATTGGCCACCTGATCGGGATCGGGGATCTGCGACAGGAGGTGGGCGCGGGCCTCCGCCACCTCAATGGCCTCGTCGAACTCACCGGTGAACGCCAACAGCCCCTGGACCGACCCCAGGCCAGTGGAGCGCAGCTCGACGTCGCCAAGCTCCTCGGCGAGAGCCAGCGCCGCCCGAGCGCTGTTGAGATCTTCGTGCCAATCGGCATTGGCGGCCAGTGCTTTCACCCGGGCCGGCGATCCTTCGGCTGTTGCGGCCAGTGCACGAGCGATCCAGGCTTCCACGAGGTCGTTGTCCAGCTGGCGCTGCCACATCCCGTATCGGCTCATCGTCTGGTGGGCGAGCTCGGAATAGACCAATCCCTCCTCGGCTCCGAGCTCCAGGGCCTTCTCCATGGCCGCGACGAAGCCCTCTCCGTCGTACTTCAACGCGCTCGCGTGGCCGATCGCGTACCACAGCTCCGCCTGCTGGGCCGGTTCGGGCTCGAGCCCGACCGCCTGGCGCAGGAGGGCGATGCCCTCATCGATCTCGTAGCGGCCTACCGCCAGCTCCGCCGCCCGACGTGACCAGGTGACCGCGCTGGCGCGCAGCTGGCGAACCGTGTCGTCCTGGCCGGGCCAGGCGAGGTCCAGGTCTTCCGCCCGAATGGCCTCCGCGTAGTGGTGCGCCAGCAACGGCGCCAGCTCGTCCCGCCCGGCACTCCGGTGCTCGAGCCAGGTCGCGAAGGCGGCGTGCTGCCGTGCCCGCGTGGCTCTCGGAAGCGTGCGATACGCCACCTCCTGGGTCAGGGCGTGCTTGATCACGTATTCGCGCTCGCCCGGCAGGGACGTCCCCGAGCGTCGCCGCACGAACTCGCGCTCTTCGAGCAGGCCGAGATCTGGATGCTGCTCGCCGACCAGCTCGTAGACGGGGCCGCTCCAGAAGGTGCGACCAATCACCGCGGCTGCCTGCAGCGCCGCCTTCTCGGCAGCCGGGAGCAAGTCGATGCGGGCGGCCAGAACGGCCTGGATTGAGTCCGGGACTGCAAACTGGGTCGGAAGTTCGGCAAATGCCCAGGATCCATTCTTCCGCTGCACGACGCCGCGGTCGATGAACGTGGCGATCAGCTCCTCGATGAAGAACGGATTGCCCTCCGCGCGCTCGATGACGAGGTTGCTGACCTCATCGGGGACCGAAGCCTCCAGAAGCCGATTGAGAAGCATGCTGGTGTCGGTTGGCGGAAGCGCTTCGAGCCGGATGGCGGAGGTTCGGCCCCATGAGCCGCCCCACGCGGGGCGCCGATCGAGCATCTCCGGACGGGCCGTCGCCAGCACGAGCAGCGGGCCGGACACCTGGCCGACGAGGGTGTCGATAAGGTCGCACAGCTGGTCATCGGCCCAATGCATGTCCTCGACGAGCATCACCGCCGGACGATCCGCGACCAGCTCTGCGAGGAACTCGACCCACGCGTCATGAAGACGTTCGCGAGCGACGAGCGGGTGGAGGTCCTCATCTGAGGCAAGCCCCAGGGTGAGGCCCAGGTAGGGACGATCTCGAAGCTTCGCCGCAATCGCCTCGGGTGCCTCGCCCTCGGAGATCGCGAAGTGCTCCTTCAGCACCTCGCCCAACGGCCAGTAGGTCGTCCCTTGCCCATAGGAGAGCGTCCGGCCGATGCGCAGGATCGGTTCTGGCGACCGGGTGCCCAGCCAGGACCAGAGCTCGCGCGTCAGCCGGCTCTTGCCGACCCCGGCGTCACCGAGGATGGATACCAGCTGTGGCTCGCGTGCGCCGATGACGTGGCGGTAGCTGTCCTGGAGCTGCTCGAACTCGCGTTCGCGACCCACGAAGACCGATGGCAGGCCGCGGAGGCCGCGCGGCCGCATGAGCGAGAGCGCCCGCAGCACGCGGCGAGTGACGATGCCGCCGGGTTTGCCCTTCGCTTCGACCGTGGTCGGGTCGCTGAACTCGAATGCACCCGAGGCGGCGGACACGGTGCGCTCCCCGGCCAGCGTCTCTCCGGCCTGTGCAGCCTGCTCCAGCCGGGCCGCGACGTTCACGACGTCGCCCGTCACGAACGAGCTGCCCTCCCTGGGCCGACCGACGAGCACCTCCCCGGTGTTGATCCCAATCCGCAGCGCCAGCTCTCCGCTGAACAGCTCGCCGAGTCGCTGGTGCATGGCGAGCGCGGCATGCAGGGCACGCTCCGCGTGGTCCTCGAGCGCTTCGGGCGCGCCGAACGCCGCCATCACCGCGTCGCCCGCGAACTTTTCCACCGTCCCCCCGTAGCGCTCGACCTCCTGGCTCATCGCGTCGTAGAACCGGTTCAGGACCTGGCGGGTGCGTTCGGGGTCTTGATTGCTCGCCATCGCCGTCGAGCCCACGAGATCCGCGAAGAGGACGGTCGCGAGCTTGCGCTCCTCGTCGGTCGCGCCGCCATCAAGCCGGGTGGCGCAGTTCAGGCAGAAGCGAGCCCGCTCTGGGTTCTCGACGCCGCAGGAAGGGCAGACGACAGCCACGATCGCCTCTACACCGGGACGAACGAGAGTCGGACCTGGCGGGAGCCCTTCTCCTCGTTCGGGTCGACGAGGGCGACCGACTGCCAGGTTCCAAGCGCCATGCGCCCACCGAGCACCGGTACGCTGAGCGAGGGTGCGGCCAGGAGCGGAACGAGGTGGTCGGCGCCGTGGCCGCGCGGGCCGTGGCGATGGACCCATCGGTCGTCACGGGGCAGCAGCCGATCGAGCGCCTCCATCAGGTCCTCGTCGCTCCCCGAGCGCAGCTCCATGACCACCAGGCCAGCGGTGGCGTGCGGCACGAAGACGTGCAACAGACCATCCTGCTCGGACGCGACGTCGTCGAGAAACGCGGCGCAGGCATCGGTCAGGTCATGGACGCCGCGTCGCCCGCCGGTCTGGACGGTCACCTCGCGGGATTGCATGCACCGGGTATCATGCCGCCCGATGTTTGCCCGGGCACCCAAACGTTGGATCGGCATAGGCGTTGGCGCGGTCGCGGTCGTCGTCGTCGCGGTCTTCGTGATCACCCAGTTGCTGGCTCCGCGACCGGTCGCGCAGAATCCCGCGACCCCAAGTCCGAGCCCCACGCCGACCCTCAGCCCATCGCCGACCGCCAGCCCCACGCCGGCTCCGACCCCACGGCCAAGCCCCCTGCTCTCACAGAGGATCACCATCCTCGTACTGGGCAACGATTCGAATCCCTCCCGCTTGCGGCGGGGGATGGGCAAGCTCACCGACTCGATCATCGTCCTCAGCGTGAATGCCAAGCACACCAAGGTCTCGATGATCTCCTTCCCACGCGACATGGTCGACATCCCCACTGGCACCGGCGGGATCTGGACGCTGAAGATCAACTCCATCGCCTA
>VBGQ01000074.1 GCA_005882055.1 Chloroflexota bacterium | reverse complement strand
CATCATCGGCGCCTTCGACTCCAGCGGTCAACTTGTGGGAATGCGACCGGCAATTGCCTCGAGACTCTTCTGGAGAGGTCTGCAGAAGCCGGCGTACCAGTTCATCGACGCCCTCGTGGCGCCAGAGCACCGCAACAAGGGGATTTTCACCCATCTCGTCAACCTCATGTGTACGCTGACCAGAGAGAACAACGTGGCGACGTTTTCATTCTCGAATGACGCTTCCGCGTCGGCCTATCGCAAGACGGCGCTGCTCTCGTTCCTGGGTCGCTGCGAAACCTATGTGAAAGTCCTCTCGTGGCCGCGATACTTGGGTTACCAGCTTCGACGAGAGCTCGGGCGGGAAGGACACGGCGCCGACATCCATATCCAGGAGAATTCGCCCACCGAGCGCGATGGCGGTGTGAGCGACGGCGACATGTGCCTCAGTCCCATCTCCCGCTTCGATTCAGACTATGAGGAAGTCCATGCCGCGCTCGGACGGATTGTGCCGAGCTTCACACTGCGGCGGAAGGAGTTTCTGAACTGGCGCTTTTTTGGGTCCGCGGAACGGCAATACCGTGTAGCCGTGATTCAGCAGTCTGGCAGGACCCAGGGGTATGTGGCCGTCAGGATGATCGGTCCAATCGCTCATCTCATCGACCTCTTTATCGTGCCGGACGTTTGGGTTGACGGCAGAGTGGCTCGCCTGGTGAGCCAGTGGGCGACCGAATTGGGCGCCATCGCGGTCCACTTCAATGCATCCGAGGGGAATTTCTTCCGGGGCGCCTTCCCCCTGAAGGTACCTGTCTCCAGGAGAGCGAAGACACCGAACATCTTTGTCGACAGCACTACCGTGAGATATCTGGCTTCCCTTCAGGGGCGACGGGTGACGCTGGGCGATTTCTATTTCGTCACGGGCGACCGAGACTCTATCTGAATGTGGCGTGCTCTCGACACCGTCCGCCAGGCAGACTCGCCTACCCTCGATCGGGCACGTTCCTTGCCCCCCACATGGCGTTTCGGTGTCTCACAAGGCTAGGGGCGAGAGTATGTGCGGGATCGTCGGGATCGTCAGACTGAACCCGCAGGAAACCGTGGACGGTGCGCGTCTCAAGCGGATGCGGGACGTGCTGCGCCACCGGGGGCCCGACGGCGAGGGGCTGTGGATCGAGGGGCCGGTGGGCCTGGGGATGCGCCGGCTCGCGATCGTAGACGTGCTCGGAGGCCGTCAGCCGATGGCCAACGAGGATGGGACGGTGTGGATCGTCTACAATGGCGAAGTCTATAACCACGCCGGCCTCCGGCCCGGGCTGGAGCAGCGCGGTCACTGCTATCGGACCCGCAGCGACACGGAGACGATCCTGCATTTGTACGAGGAGGAGGGGGAGCACTGCGTCGAGCAGCTCCAGGGGATGTTCGCGTTTGCGCTGTGGGACCGGAAGCGCGGACGGTTGCTGCTGGCGCGCGACCGGCTCGGCATCAAGCCGCTCTACTACGCGTGGACCGAGCATGAGCTCGTGTTCGCGTCGGAGATCAAGGCGATTCTCGCGGGAGGATCCGTTCGGCCGGCGCTGAACGAGGCGATCGTTCCCGAGTTCCTGGCGACGGGGTTCGTGGCCGGAGAGGAGACGTTCTTCCGCGGCGTGCGCAAACTCCTGCCGGGCCGGACCCTGTCGTGGTCATGCGCCGACGGACCGCGGCAGCGCCGCTACTGGCGAGTGCCAGACACCAGCGCCGACGGCGCACCGAGGACGCTGGCGGCCTGCGGACGCGAGGTGCGTGCGTGGCTCGCGGAGGCCGTCCGGAGCCACCTCATGAGCGACGTGCCACTCGGGCTGTTCCTGTCGGGTGGAATGGACTCGAGCGGGCTGGCGGCCCTGATGGCGCCGATGGTCAAGGAGCCGATCCGTACGTTCGCCGTTGGCTTCTCCGACCCGGAGGCCAACGAGCTCGCCTATGCCCGTCTGGCCGCGCGCGCCGTCGGGGCGGAGCACCGGGAGCGGGTGGTGGCCCCGGCGGAGTTCTTCGACGCGTTGCCCCAGCTCGTCTGGCATGAAGACGAGCCGATCAGGTTTCCCTCGAGCGTCCCGCTCTACTTCGTCTCGCGTCTGGCGCGAGAGCACGTCAAGGTGGTCCTCACCGGCGAAGGGGCCGATGAGCTCTTCCTCGGCTACGACCGGTACTGGGTGACGGCCTGGAACGAGCGGCTCGGGCGACTCTATTGGGCCTTGAGCCCTCGGACGCTCCGAGCAAGCGTACGGCAGCTCGCGCAGCGACTCCCGAGACGCATGCGTCGCTACGCCGCGCGGACGTTCGTGGCGCGGGAGCCCGATCCCCGGAACCTGTTCTTCGAGAACTTCGCCATCTTTCCCGTGGCCCTTCAGCCCGAGCTGCTCTCCGATCCGGAACTCCTGACGGCGCGGGACCCCTACGCCGAGCGACTGCACGCCTACGAGGAAACGACGGGTGGCACGCTGGAGCGGATGAGCCACGCGGATCTTCAGACGTACTTGGTCGAGCTCCTGATGAAGCAGGATCAAATGAGCATGGCGGCATCAGTGGAAAGCCGGGTGCCGTATCTGGACCATACGCTCGTCGAGCGCGTCACGGCGATCCCGGCCCGCTTCAAGCTGCGCGGCTGGCAGACGAAGGCCGTCCTCCGGGCCGCGCTCCACGATGTCGTGCCCCGCGAAATCCAAACCCGCCGGAAGATGGGCTTCCCGGTTCCCGTGAGTCGATGGTTTCGCGACCGGTTCTGGCCGGTCGTGCACGAATTCGTCCTGGGGCCGCGAGCCCTCGGGCGCGGGCTGTTCCAGGGGGCATTTCTCAGGCGCCTTGCGGAAGAGCACCGGGCTGGGACCTGGGACCACGGCCTGCGCCTCTGGCTGCTCGTGAATCTTGAGATCTGGCAGCGGATCTTCGCGGATGGCGAGGACGTCGCGGCGGTGATGCGGCCCGTGGAAGGCAGATGCGCATCCTCTGGGTGAACGTCGATGGGCTCTGGCCGCTCAACACCGGCGGCCGGCAGCGGAGCTTCCACATCATCGCGGAGCTCTCGCGCCGGCATCGCGTGACGGTGGTGACGGCGCACGGCCCGCAGGGCGATCCTTCCGGGCTCGCAGCACGGCTGGGCAGCTCCGAACGCGTGATATCGGTGCCGTATGCAGCCCCGAAACATGGGAGTGCCCGCTTCGCCCGGGCATTGGCGAGATCCTGGCTCTCGCCGCTTCCCGTCCAAATCCGCAAGTGGCGCAGCCCGGCTGTGCGCAACAAGGTAACGGCACTCCTCGCGGCGGAGCCGTTCGATATCTGCGTGGCCGATTTCCTCATCAGCACACCGAACGTCCCGCTCGATGGCCCCGTCTCGACCGTCCTGTTCGCTCACAACGTGGAGCACATGATCTGGAAGCGGCTGAGCCAGATCGAATCCCGGTCGTGGCGGCGCGCCCTCCTCGAGCTCGAGTGGCGGAAACTGCGCCGCTACGAGGCCCAGACCTGCACACGGCTACCACTGACCCTCGCTGTTTCTGAAGCGGATCGCGCGGTGTTGGCCGCCCACGCTCCCCGGGCGAGAATCAGCGCCGTCCCAACCGGTGTGGACACCGAGTACTACACGCCCAACGGCTCGACGGAGCAGTCCGGGGCGCTCGTGTTCACCGGCGCGATGGATTGGTTCCCCAACGAGGACGGCATCGCGCACTTCGTCGAGGTGGTCTTCCCCCGCATCCGCGCCGCCGCGCCTGACGCATCGTTGACCGTGGTCGGGAGGAATCCCGGTCCCCGGGTCCAGCGGCTGGCGGCGGTCCCAGGCGTCCGCGTCACGGGGACGGTGAATGATGTCCGGCCGTACGTCGCTCGAGGAGCCGTGTACGTGGTGCCGCTCCGGGTCGGCGGCGGGACGCGACTCAAGATCTTCGAGGCCCTCGCGATGGG
>VBGQ01000073.1 GCA_005882055.1 Chloroflexota bacterium | reverse complement strand
CGAGGGTGGAGGAAAGCGCCATGATCGACCAGATCGCGGTGACCAGAACGAAGACGAGCCCGTATTTCCAGGTCAGGTAGCCGCCGAAGGTGCCGAGCCCAACCGGCTTGCCGAAGAAGGTGACCATCTGCGGCGGCATGCCACCGATGAGCTGGTCGATCTCGAGGCGGCTCTGCGGCGTCGGGAAGACGGTGGGGATAGCGGCCCCGAGCGCGAGCGCGAGTCCGCCCATCAGTCCGGCCGCGATGAGCAAGGCGATCCGTGAGTCGCGGATTGTCTTGGCGTAGATGCTCCCGAAGCCATAGATCCGGCTCAGGCCCGAGATGGGAGTCCGGATCGCGGGGGTGGTCGCCTGTGCGGTCACTCGCGCACCTCCTCGCCAGCGCCCCCAGCGTGGACGTGGCCCTCGCCGTGGCCGTACTGCGCCAGGAACGTCTCTTCGAGCGACGGCTCGCGACTCACGAAGTCGAGCAGCTCGTATCGAGAGGCTGCCCGCACTACCGGCGTGATCGGTCCGGAGACGCGCATTCGCAAGACGTGATCGGTCGCGGACACCTCGCTGACGCCGGGCAGCGCCTCGAACTCGGCGGTGGGCACCTCCCCGGCAAAGCGGAGCTCGACCTGGTGGTGAGCAAGGTCGCGAAGGCCCTCGACGCTGTCGACCTTCACGAGTCGCCCCTCGCGGATGATCGCCACCCGATCGCACGTGCGCTCGACCTCGCTGAGGATGTGGCTCGACAGGAAGACCGTGCGACCATCCGCCTTCGCCTCCCGAACCAGCGCGTAGAACGACTGCTGGACGAGCGGGTCGAGGCCGGAGGTCGGTTCGTCGAGGATCAGCAGCTCCGGCCGATGCTGGAGCGCGATGACCAGACCGATCTTCTGCTTGTTGCCCTTTGACAGCTCCTTAAAGCGGCGCGAAGGATCGATCTCGAACCGATCGATCAGCAACTGCTGGTAAGCCTTGTCCACGCCACCGCGCAGGTTGGCGAAGTAGGCCAGGGTCTGGCCGCCGGTCAATCGGTCATAGAGGGTGAACTCGCCGGGGATGTAGCCGATCCGCTTGTGGATCGATACCGGGTCTGCGCTCGACTCGATGCCGAAGACGAGCGCCCGTCCACTCGTGGGCCGGATCAGGTCGAGGGCGGTGCGGATGGTCGTGGTCTTGCCGGCGCCGTTGGGCCCCAGGAAGCCAAAGACCTCCCCGCCCTGGACCTCCAGGTCGACATCAATGATTCCGCGGTGCGACCCATATGACTTGGTGAGCTTCTCTGTCTGGATGACGGCTGGCATCTATTCCTCAGTGCTGGAACAGCTGGTGATCAGTGTGACGCAGGGATCTCCTAGCGTCCAAGGAAGACCGATCGCTCCCTGGTTTTTCGGCCTCCAGTGGCCAGTTGTGCCGGTGGGCGCTCAATCTATCCAAGGAACGCGCGCAATTGGGCATGGGCCAACCCTTCAGTGGACCGTAGGAGACCCTGGCTGCACATGCGTGCGCGGCGATGCCCCCGCACGCGTAGGACTGGATGGTTCCAATGGGTCATGGCCCGCGTAGGAGGTCCCGCATAGCCTCAGCTGGATGGCCGCCGCCTCCACTCTTTCGCTTGCCGGCGGGCTCGCTCCGCCACGCCTGTGGCGGCGCCGGCAGCTGCTTGTCGCTCCCCTCGTTGCGGGTGCGCTCCTCGTCGCGCTCTTCGCCGTCCTGGGCCAGGCCGACCAGATCACGCACCTCAGGGGCTGGAACGCGGCAGCGTTGCTCATCGCTGGCATGGCCGCACTGGCAGCCAGCCTCCGTGGCGCGCGCGAGGCCACGACCGACGTGGATCGCAACGTGCGAATGACCCTTGGGGCCGCCGCCTTCTTCTACGCGTTCGCCCAGATGTCCCACCTGGTGGAGCAGGTCAGCGGCGTCAGTCTCTCCCCGGTGTTCGACGCCATCCCCCTTGTCGGGATCCTGACCATCGTGGGCGCCTGCTGGTGGATCGTGCTCCGCAAGCGCTACCCGCGTGCCGAGCAGATCGCCATCAGCCTGGACTCAGCGGTCGTCTTCTGCACCGCGGGCGCGGCGAGCCTCGTCTTGCTCGGCACCCAGATCGACCACGCGGGCGGCAGCCTGGCCCTGGCGTACACGGTGCTCTTCGCCAGCAGCCTCGGTGCGACCGTGGTCCTCAACCTGGCCATCACCCCGCGACGCGGGCCATCGGGATGGGTGGCTGTCGTGGTGGGGGTCTTGATCATCGTGCTCGGTTCCGCGTGGGAGGCGGTCGCCGGATCGGACAGCTGGGCGCCGTACACGGTGCTCCAGGCGAGCGGCCTGCTGATCGCGGGCTTCGGATGCGCAACGTGGACCGCCGAGCTCGACCAATCGGTCCAGTTCCGTCAGATGGCCGCACGCGTGCGCGGATGGCTGCCGCTCGCCGCGGTGACGGTCGCGTCCGCGCTGATCGTTGGCGGCGAGGTGATCACCAGCGACCAACAGGACGGCATCGGGCTCGCGGCGGACTCGCTGCTGGCGATCGTGCTCCTGCTGTGCGTGGTGCGTCAGACGATGCTACTGCGCGAGCGCGGTCGCATCACCAACGAGGCGCGCGAGGCCGCCGACCGCGAACTCGCGCTGCTCGAGGACCTGCGCGCCAGCGAGCAGCGCTTCCGCTCGCTCGTGACGAACTCATCGGACGTCTTCCTGATCGTCGATGCCAACGGGTCCATCGCATACCAGAGCCCGGCGATCGAGCGCGTGCTGGGATACCCCGCGGACGATCGGCTCGGTCACAAGATCCTCGAGCTCGCCCATCCGGATGACCTCGTCCTCGTCCAGGCCGCGTTGGCCGAGATCGTCGCGACCCCCGGCGGGCAGAGGACGCTCGAGCTGCGGGCTCGCCACGCTGATGGCTCGTGGCGCGTGCTGGAAGCGACCGCTCGCAACATGCATGACGACCCCGTCATCGGTGGCATTGTCGTGAACTACCGCGACATCACCGAGCGTAAGGCGCTCGAGGAGCAGCTCACTCACCAGGCCTTCCACGACTCGCTGACCGGCCTCGCCAATCGGGCCCTCTTCCTCGACCGCGTCAACCACACGCTTCGGCGTCGCGGGAATCACAACAGCGTGAGCGTCCTGTTCATGGACCTCGACGACTTCAAGACCATCAACGACAGCCTGGGCCACGTGGCCGGCGACGTGGTGCTGACGCAGGTCTCGCAGCGACTGCGGGCCTGCCTGCGACCGGAGGACACGGTCGCGCGCCTCGGCGGCGACGAGTTCGCGATCCTCCTCGAGGAAGCCAGCTTTACCGATGTCGGCGTCATAGCCGACCGCCTGCTCGCCTCGCTCCAGCAGCCGTTCGAGGCGGGCAGCAAGCAGGTCCACATCGGTGCCAGCATGGGCGTCTCGTTTGCTGGCGAGACCTCGGACGCGGACGAACTGCTGCGAAACGCGGATGTGGCGATGTACACCGCCAAGGGCCGCGGCAAGGGCCGGATCGAGATCTTCGAGGCGAGCATGCACGCCGCGGTCGTCACTCGCCTGGAGTTGCGCGCGGACGTTGAGCACGCCCTCGAGCGCGGCGAGTTCCGCATCCGATACCAGCCGGTCTACGACCTCGCGACCGGGGGGCTGCACTCGTTCGAGGCGCTCCTCCGATGGAGGCACCCGGTCCGGGGCGACGTCGGCCCGGGCGAGTTCATCCCGCTCGCCGAGGAGACCGGCCTGATCGTGCCCATCGGTCGCTGGATCCTGGAGCAGACCTGCATCCAGGCCCAGGCCTGGCGCGAGGCGGGTCGTCCGGACCTCCTCGCCAGCTTCAACCTCTCGGCCCGGCAGCTGCGTGAGCCCAACATCGTCGCCTGGGTGGCAGATGCGCTG
>VBGQ01000072.1 GCA_005882055.1 Chloroflexota bacterium | reverse complement strand
AGGGTGGGGATGCTGAAGATGCTGTATCGCATGGCCAGCTGCTGGTTCTCATCCGTGTTGACCTTGGCGGTCGCCAGCTTGCCGGGATGGGATTGGCCGATCGCCTCCACCACCGGGGATACGAGCCGGCAGGGCCCGCACCAAGGAGCCCAGAAGTCGACCAAGACCGGCTTCTCGGCGTTCAGCACCTCCGATTCGAAGGTCGATTCGTCGACCGTGATCGGGGCAGTCATGTTCGCGGTTATGCCTCCCAACGCTCTGATTCGTAGAGCAGCGACCGGCATGCTAGCACTCGATCGGCGTGCCGGCCCGATGGCGGTGCGTCCGCGCGACGCCTATCCGGGCAGGGGCGCGGATGGGGTTGGGGTAGGTGTTGGAACCGGCGTTGGGGTCGGCGTCGGCGGCGGGGTGGGCGCCGGGGTGGGTGTCGGCTGCGGGCCCTTCGACAGCACGATGTCGACTTGAGATCCCTTCGCAACCGACTGGCCCTCGCTGGTCACCGACAGGATCACCGTCCCCACATCCGCGTCTGAGAACTCCGCCCTGCCGGCGCCCAGGGTAAGACCTGCCTGCGTCAACGTGTTGGACGCCTCGTCCCTCGTCTGACCGATCAGCCGGGGCACGGCCACCTTGGCCGTTCCGCTGCTGACGACCACGTTGACGCTCTCTCCCCGCGACACCGGGGCGCCGGCCGAGGGATCCGTGCTGATCACCCGGTCCACCGGGACCGTGTCCGAATTCGCCTTGTCCTCGTTCAGATGAAGCCCGCGCTGGTTGGCATCGCTTCGGACCTGCGCAATCGGCTGCCCAACCCAATTCGGCAGCGCGAAGGTCTGCGCCGACGGGCTTGGAGAGGTCTTTGGGCTCAGGGCCGTGAAGATCTGGGCGCCGAGGAAGCCGATGATCCCGAGCAGCAGCACCGCCAGCAGGGCGAGCAGCCAGATCCACCACGGCTGCCCTTCGCGCTGCTCGACGCGTCGCGCCTGCTGGCGCGGCGGTCCCGAGTACGGCGCGCGATCTGAAGGTCGGGCAACCGGCGGCGGAACGTAGACGGTCGGCTCGCCCGAAGTTGGAGTCGCGGCTGGTGTGGGAACGGCGCCGACGAGCCCGGCCGGCGCGCTGCTGGGATCCTTGCGCCAGGCCCGCAGAGCCTCGGCGAACGAGCCCGCGTCGGGGAAGCGCTGTTCCGGCTCTCGCTCCAACGCTCGACGCAGGATCGCCTCCAGGCCGGCAGGGAGCGGCTGGCCGGCCACCATCGGTCTCGCAGGGTTCTCCGTCAATCGCTTGAGCGCGACGCCAGCCGCCGAATCGCCCTCGAACGGGCGGTGGCCGGTGAGCATCTCGTAGAGCACGATCCCCAGTGCGTAGACGTCGCTGCGCCCGGTCACTTCGTCGCCGCGCGCCTGCTCAGGGCTGAAGTAGTGGACGCTGCCGAGGGTGGTGCCGGTGACCGTCATCGACGCCTCCGAGACGGCGCGCGCGATCCCGAAATCGGTGACCTTCACGTCGCCGTCGTCGGTGATCAGGATGTTTCCCGGCTTGACGTCGCGGTGGACGATCCCTCGACGGTGGGCCGCCTCCAGTGCGGACGCCACCGCGATCGCCACCTGGACGGCGTCATCGGTGCTGATCCTGCCGCGATCCTTGAGGATTGCAGCGAGGTCACGGCCCTCCACCAGCTGCATGACGATGTACTGGGTGACGCCGTCGGGATCGGTCCCATAGTCGTAGACGGAGACGATGTTGGGATGTGCCAGGGAGGCGACGGCACGTGCCTCCTGTCGGAAGCGGGCCGCGAAGCCTGGGTCGGCGGAGTACTGCGGTCGCAGGATCTTGACCGCTACCTCGCGATCCAGCTGCTGGTCGATGGCCCGCCACAGGGTGGACATCCCGCCCTCGCCGAGCGGCGCGGTCAGCCGGTAGCGCCCGCCGATCTCCCGGCCGATCATCTCCACGCGCTCACGCCCTCCGCATCCCGCCCCTCGCGGGACGGTCCGGCCTTGCCAGCCGTTTCAGTCTCGCAGATCGAGTCCGCGGACGAACGCACGCACCTCATCGGCGTCGTCCGACTCGAGCGCCATCGCGATGTTTGCCTGCAGCCAGCCGATGCGCGTCCCGGCGTCATGTCGGACGCCAGAGAACTGGTACCCGAACACGGGCTGCTCGTGGCTCAGCTCCCGGATCGCATCGGTCAGCTGGATCTCACCTCCCGCGCCCCTCGGCGTGGTCTCCAGCACGTCGAAGATCTTGGGGCTCAGGACGTATCGACCAAGCACGGCCAGGTCGGAGGGGGCATCGTCGACGGCCGGCTTCTCGACCAGGTCCCCGATCTCGACCAGGGGTCCCTCCTCGTGGCGCGGAGCCACGACGCCATATCGGCTTACGTCACTCCGGTCCACGCGCTGCAGGGCGATCACCGATCCACGGTGCGCCTGGTAGGTCTCGATCAGCTGGCCGGTGACCGGCTTGCCGCCCGGGTTCACGATCACATCGTCGCTGAGCAGGACGGCGAACGGCTCGTCGCCGACGAGCTCCTTGGCCATGAGCACCGCATGGCCCAAACCGAGCTGCTCCTTCTGATGAACGAACGCGATGGTGCCGATCTCGCTGATGCGTCGCACCACCCGAAGCATCTCGATGTCCCCGCGCTCCTCCAGCCAGCGTTCCAGGACGGGGTCGGAGTCGAAGTGATCCTCGATGGCGCTGCGACCGCTGGAGATGACGATGATGATCTGCTCGATCCCCGCCGCAACTGCTTCCTCGACCGCGTACTGGATGATCGGACGATCGACCAGCGGCATCATCTCCTTGGGGATCGCCTTGGAAGCCGGCAGGAAGCGAGTGCCGAACCCTGCGGCGGGCAGGACGGCCTTACGGACACGCACGATGAGTGGCGCTCTCCTTGGGTTGTGGGGTCGGCCCTCCGGCCACCGGAACCATCATTCGCGGCCCACGGTGGGGCTCAGGTGGACCTCGTCACGGGCCACCGAGTATACCAACGTCCGCCGGCGACCCTCCCCAGGCCACAGTTCGATGCGCCTCGAAGGGGCGCGCATCGGTGCCTGCGGGACCGGCGTTCCGGCCGACGGTACAATCGGCAGCCGATGCTCAAGTCCTTCGTCCGCACGCTCCGCGGGCCGACTCGTGATCCGCGGATGGCGCACATCAGCCGGCCGCTTCCGCGCAACCTGCTGGACGAGCAGGTGCTCGAGGCGATCGATCTTGCCCTTGCCGAGAACCCGGAGCCTGCCTACCTGGTCGAGACCCTGCCCGCTGCATTGCGCAAGGTGACCGGCCACGACTACGAGGTCCTCGACCGCACCACGTCCGACGTGACCGGCTCATTCGTCAAGGCGAGCGTCATGATTCGAGACGGTGCGGTTGGGCTGTGGCCCGGTTATGCGGCTCGTGCATATCCGCTGCTCGCGCGCGACGCGCGCACCGAGCAGGCGCGAGCCGCGATCGCTGCGGGAGCACCCGGCGGAGAAGGGGAAGCTCGCAAGCCCGGATGGGAGCCACCGCCGCCCGTCATCAAGCGCCGCCCCACCGGTACACGGGCGCCTGCTGAGGTGGGTCAGGACGCGGCCCAGGCGAGCGAGTAATGGGGCGCCAGAACGTTCCGCGCGACCAATGGCTCGAGATCGGCGCGGAATGCCCGCACTGCGGGGAGCAGCTGTACGAGACCCTCGTGTACTCCTGGAGACCGATGCGCGAGGATCCAAAGCTGCTGCTGCTGTATTGCCCAGAGTGTGGAGAGCGAGTCGAGATCAACCACATCTGACCCCGGGCGCCGCGCCATCTGGATCAACGGTCCTAAGAGGGGACCCTCGGCGCGCGGCCCATCGTTGGCTCGCGACAACCTATTTACTATTGGTTTTGCATCCCCCATGATCGGCGGTCGGTAC
>VBGQ01000071.1:2812-9894 GCA_005882055.1 Chloroflexota bacterium | reverse complement strand
CTCGCGCACCGACATCGCCCGCGACCTTGGGCTCTCGGCGGCGTCCGTGGGTCGCATCGTCGGCCGGCTCCGACAGGACGGGCTCGTCGACGACGTGGGCGCGAGCCGCTCCAACGGGGGCCGCCCGCGCGCGATGATCTCGTACCGGCGCGATGCGGGTTCCGTGATCGCGGTGGACCTGGGCGGGACACGTTGCCATTCGGCCCTGGCGGACCTATCGGGAGCGGTCCTCGCGGACGACGTGCGCCTGACGCATTCGACCGGCGACGCCTTCACAACCCTGCTGGAGGCGATCGGGCTGATGCTTCGGGAAGCGGGGCATCGCGGCGTTCCGGTCGTGGCGCTGGCGGTTGGTGTGCCCGGCATCCTCGACCCGCAGGACGGAGTCGCGCGGGATGCGCCGTACCTGGTCTGGGATGGGTTCCCGGTCGTCGATCGACTGGCGGCGGCGGTGGAGATCCCGTTCGTCGTGGACAACGACGTCAATCTCGCCGCGCTGGCTCATGCCTGGCGCGGCGATGGCCGCCGGATCGATCATTTCGTGACGCTCTCGGTTGGCACCGGCACCGGCGCGGCGATTGTGTCGGATGGTCGGCTGCTGCAGGGCCGCCACAACGCCGCGGGTGAGGTGGGGTACCTGGTGGTGCGGCGCGAGCTGCTCGGACGTCCCATCACCGCCGGCCTGGGGGCATTCGAGGCATTTGCCTCTGGTCCAGGCGTCGCGACTCGTGCGCGCGCGCTGGTCAGCGGTGGCACCCGGTCCAGCCTGTCCGATGTCGAGATCACTCCCGAGGCGGTCCTTGCGGCAGCCGTCGCAGGCGATCCCGTCGGGCGGGCGGTGATCAATGAGCTGCTCGATGACCTGGCGATGGCCATCGTGGCCATCGCCTCGACCGTTGATCCCGAGCTCGTGATCCTCGAGGGCGGCGTGGGCCGGTCGCTCGGTCCATTCCTGGACGATCTGGTGGCGCGCATCGCGCCCAGCCTTCCAGCCCCGCCTCGGATCGTGACCTCCACCCTCGGCTCGGATGCCACCGTGATCGGCGCCATCGCCGCCGCCCTCGAGCTGGCGCGGCGACGCACCGCTCCGGCTGCCGTACTGGGCGCCTTTGCCATGAGCGGGGTCGCCGGCCATGCGAGCTGACACCGCGACGCTCGCCATCGACGTCGGCGCGACGCGAACGCGGATCGCGCTGCTCAGCCACGGAGCCATCACCACGCGGACCGACATGCCGACCCCCGAGCTCGCCCCTCGCGGGACCGGTCTGGGCGACGGCCTGGTCCGCGCGGCTCATGCGCTTCTCGCCAACGCCGGCGAAGGGCCGGAGCACGTGGCGATCGGCGCGGTCGGGCTCAGCCTCGCCGCCAGCGTCGACGAGGACGGGAACGTCATCCAGGAGCGTGATTTCGGCATCCCCGCCGGCGGGGTGCTGCGCGACGAGCTCGCGAAGGCGTTCGAGGTTCCCGTGGCGGTGAACAACGACGCGAACCTTGCCGCGCTTGCCGAGCACGAGCTGGGTGCCGCCAAGGGTCACGAGAGCGCGGCGGTGATCACGCTGGGCAGCAACATCGGGCTGGGATTGATCGTCGGCGGGGAGATCGTGCGGGGTGCCCATGGATCCGCCGGCGAGGCGGGTCTCATCCTGCTGACCGCGACGTCGACCGGCGCGAAGACCAACGGACGGCGGCCGGTGGATGCCGGCCGCTTTGGCAGCACGTCATCAGCCGCGCCCGACGGGTATGCCTGGGTCGAGGAGCTGGTGGGAGGACGCGCTCTGGCCGGCGCCGCCTCCGCTCACCGTGCGACATCGGTCCAGCCCTCAGACGGTCGAATCCTCACCCCGGAGGCGTTCGCCGACCCGCTCCTCCGGCCGCTTGGCGAGCGTGCGCTCGAAGGATGGGCGCTCATCATCGCCACCGTCAGCGCCATCGTGGACCCAGAGATCGTGGTCCTCACGGGGAGCGTGGCCGCGGACGCGGCGCACCTCCTTGACGCCCTCCGGCGACGAGTTGCCGAGCTCGTCGCCCTTCCCCCGGAGGTCGTGCTCGGCAGTCTTGGTCCCGACGCGGAGCTGCTCGGGGCGGACCTCTTTGCGCGCGCCGCCCTCGCCGGGGCGGCAGACCGGTATGCCCGAGCCGGGCTCTCGGCTCAGTCGACAGGAGAACGGAGATGACCGATGCACGTCGTGGGCCGAGCCGGATGCGTCCGCTCTGGCCCCTCCTGGCCGCCATGGTGGTGGCGTTGTCCGCCTGTTCGGGCGGCAACAACACCACGAGCTCGGGTGGAGGCGGCCAGGTCACCCTCAACACAATCTGGATGAAGCAGGCGGCCTACAGCGACGACGAAGTCAAGGCCATGATCACGGCCTTTGAGGCGGCGAATCCGACCATCAAGGTCAACGCCGAGTTCGTCCAGTACGAGTCGCTGCACGACAAGATCGTCACCGCGCAGTCGACCGGCAACGGCCAGTACGACACGGTGCTGATGGATACCCCGTGGCCGGCCGAGTTCGCCGACGCCCAGATCGTTCGCGATATCACCGACAAGGTCCCGGCCGACTTCAAGAGCGGCGTCTTCGACTCGGCCTTCACGTCATCGCTCTACAAGGGCAAGACCTGGGGCGTGCCGTGGATCAACGACACCAAGTTCTTCTTCTACAACAAGAAGATGTTCCAGCAGGCCGGCATCACCAGCCCACCCAAGACCTGGGATGAGGTGGTGACCGATGCGAAGCTGCTCAAGTCCAAGGGGATCGTCCAGTACCCACTCGCGTGGAGCTGGGTCCAGGCGGAAGCGGTCATCTGCGACTGGGCCGAGATCGCAGCCGTGATGGGCGGCGCAAGCTTCATCGACGACCAGGGCAACCCGACCTTCAACAAGGGTGGAGGGCTTGCCGCGCTGCAGTTCATGAAGCAGACGATCGACGACGGGATCACCAATCCGGCCTCCCTGGGCTTCAAGGAGGACGACGTCAACAGCACCATCGCCGCCGGCCAGGCCGCGATGGGCCTCAACTGGACCTACGGCTACAACGTGCTCAACGACAAGACCAAGTCCAAGGTGGCAGGTGACATCGCGGTCACTGCGGCACCCGGCGGATCGAGCGCGTCCACCTCTGGCGTGAACGGCGGGATGAGCATCGCCGTGACGACCAAGACACAGCATCCGGACGAAGCGCTCAAGCTCGCGCTCTGGATGGCAAGTGAGCCGATGCAGGAGAAGTACGACGCCAACACCTTCCCCGAGTGGAAGGCTTCCTTTGACAAGACCGATCTGACCGCCACCAACCCGGACTTCTGGGCCGCCGCCAAGTCGGCGTTCGCTGGGCTGGTGGCACGACCGGTCGTGCCGTACTACACGAACCTGTCCAACGCGCTGCAGGTTGCGATTCAGGAGGCGCTCAAGGGGTCCAAGACTCCCCAGCAGGCGCTCGATGAGGTCGCGGCCAAGGTGCCCGACATGAAGAAGTAGTCGTGGCCGTCCTCGCCCGCACCCGTCGACGGGTCAGGTCGGGACGGCCATGGCCCGAGTCCTGGGTGGCGGCCGCCTTCGTGGCGCCCGCCGCCCTGGTCATCGTCCTGATCGTCCTCATCCCGCTGGGCCGTGCCCTGTGGATGAGCGTCTTCGACATCCGCCTCACGCGCCCCGGCGTCGAGCCCTTCGTGGGGCTCGGCAATTACCTCGAGCAGCTGACCAGCGGGGACTTCTGGGCGGCCACCTGGCGCGCCCTGTACTTCACGGTCGTCTCGACCACCCTGGAGCTGGGATTCGGCATGGGCTTGGCCCTGCTGATGGACCAGCCGCTGCGTTGGCGCTGGCTGCTGCGAACGCTGGTGATCCTGCCGTGGGCGCTGCCCCTCCTCACGCAGACCGGCCTGCTGCACTCGTACGAGCCGTTCCTCTCGGACAGCGACCTCGCGATGTGGATGGTGATCGTCGCAGACGTCTGGAAGCTGACCCCGCTCGTCGCGATCCTGCTGTTGGCCGGCCTGCAGTCGATCGATCGGGAGGTCGTTGAGGTGGCACGGGTCGACGGAGCGGGTCCGTGGCAGGTCTTCCGCCACATCCTGCTGCCGCTGCTGACACCGGTCATCCTGATCCTGCTGGTGCTGCGCACCATGGAGGCGTTCAAGGTCTTCGACCTGATCTGGATCATGACCCATGGAGGTCCCGCCAACTCCACCCAGACCATCGCCATCTACGCCTATCAGACCGCCTACCAGGGATTTGACTTCGGGCGGGGAGCGGCGCTGGGCTACCTGATCGCGCTGGTGATCATGGTCCTGGCGGCGGTCTACCTTCGCCTGCTGGGACGGACGGGGCAGACGATGTGAGCGCCCAATCTGCCGCGGGCCGGCGTCGCCATCGGCTCAACCAGCCGACCTTCGCCATGCGCGTCCTGCTCTACGCGGGGATGGTCGTGGCGCTACTGGTCATCCTCGCCCCCTTCGCGTGGCTGATCATCTCGAGCGTCGCGGCCCCCGTCGACCTGCTGGAGCGGCCGCTCAAGTGGATTCCCGCGCACATCACCTTCGACCGCTTCGCGGAGCTCACCTTCGGGGGCGGAGGCGACGAGAACGCGGAGGGCTTTCGCGCCGCGCTCGTCAACAGCACGATCATCGCCGGCGCGGTGACTGCCCTCTCATTGGTGGTCGGCACCCCCGCTGCGTACGCCTTCGCCCGGCTGCGCTTCCCCGGTCGCGGCTGGCTGATCCTGGCCTTCATGGCCACCTACATGCTGCCGCCCATCGCGCTGATCCTGCCGCTCTACCAGATCATGGGCGCGCTCAACCTGCTCGACACGCGCCTGGCGCTGATCGTGATCTACGCGTCGTTCGTCACGCCGTTCGTGATCTGGATCATGCGGGGCTACATCTCGTCGATCTCGTCCGACCTGGACGACGCGGCGCGCGTCGACGGTGCGTCGAGACTCGGAGTCCTGTGGCGGGTGATCATCCCGATCTCCATCCCCGGCCTGCTCTCGACCGCGCTGCTCGCCTTCCTGATGGCCTGGGACGAGTTCCTGTACGCCTTGATCATGACTCAGACCCCCGCCGCCAAAACCCTGCCCGTGGCGATCAACGACTTCATCGGGCGTCATGGGCTCGACTTCGGGCTGCTCGCCACCGGCGGCGTGATCGCCGCTCTGCCACCGGTCGTCATCGCCTTCGTGTTCCAGCGCTACATCGTGGCCGGACTGGCCTCCGGCGGGGTGAAAGGATGACCAGACCGATGGCGACGCCCTCCGGCGTTCTGGCCGGGGCCGGACCAGGCGGGCCCGATGGCATGGGACGCGAGATCGCGCAGGGGCCCGATGCGGTGGCCGTGACGCTCGCCAACGTCGCCGCGCAGGAATCGGGCATCACCGAGCTGTTGGCTCGGTCCGGGCGCATCACACTGATCGGCACCGGCGCCTCGCTCGCGATGAGCCGCATCGCGGCGCCGCTGTGGCGCGTGGCCGGGAATGGCGACAGGGAGCTGATCGTCCGACAGGCGACGGAGCTGGCGCTGGGTGGCCTCGATGGTCTCACCGTCGCCGCCCGCGATCTGGTGGTGGCCATCTCGCAATCGGGCTCCAGTCCGGAGACGCTGGCGGCCGCGCAGGTTGCCCGCCAGGCGGGCGCATCGGTCCTGGCGCTGACCGCGCACCTCGACTCGGCGCTGGGTGCGACCGCGACGCTGAGCGTGGAGGTTGCGAGCGGGAAGGAAGCCGGAGCGGCAACCAAGTCGGCAATCGCGAGCCTGGCGGCGCTCCTGGCGGTCGCCGCGACGCTCCCCTCAGACCCGGAAGGGATCCGGGCGGTCGGGGAGCACCTGGCGCAGACCAGCGTCGCTGCCTGGCGCGATGCCCTCGATGCAGCCGCGCGACTCGCCGAGGCGAGGAACGTGTGGATGCTCGGCTTCGGCGCCGCCGGGGGCGTCGCCGAGGCGGCGATGCTCCTCTGGCACGAGAAGGTGGCGCATCCGGCGACGGCGGCCACGCCGAGCGAGTTCCGGCATGGCCTCATCGAAGCCGTACGGCCGGAGGATGTCGTGGTGCTTCTCGGGGCGTTCAGGGGCGATTCGGGTGAGGGCCGCTACACGGACCGGCTGCGAGCCTAGCTCGTGGCATTGGACGTTCCCGTGGTTGAGCTGCGGCCGACCGCGGACCACGCTTCCATCGCGGCGCTCGAGCTGCTGCTGAGGGTCCAGGAGCTGGCCCGCGCGGCGGCGCTGGCCGCGGGGACGTATCGGGAGGACTTCGCGATCCTGCGTCACGTGGTGCGGCCCGCTGACGACCTGCGCGGCTGATGCTCGCGGTCCTCGCCGGGCTCGGCGCCGCCACGGCGTTCGCGGCGTCGACCCTCGCCTCGGCGCGGGCCAGCCGCCTCATCGGCTCTGCTTCGACGGTCGGCTGGGTGACCGCCGTGGGGCTCCCGCTCGCGATCACCGCGGCTGTCGCGGATCGGACGGGTGTCTCGATTGCCGCGCTGCCCTGGCTTGCCATCGCCGGCTTCGGCAACGTGAGTGGGCTGGTGCTTGCCTACCGCGCCCTGCGCGTCGGGCGAGTCGCCCTCGTCGCGCCCATCGTCTCGACCGAAGGCGCCGTGGCCGCCGTTCTCTCGGTGGTGACCGGCGGCACCATCTCGGTCCTGCTGCTGGGGGCCCTCGCCCTGGTCGCGGCCGGTGGGGCGATCACTGCCGCGGCAGATGACGCTCCCGAGGGCAGCCTGGTCGCGGGCGATAGCCGGCAGGCCGCCGTGCTCGCGGTCGTGGCGGCGATGCTCTTTGGCGCGAGCCTGTTCGCGACCGGGCAGATCGGGCGTTCGCTGCCCCTCGGCTGGGCGGTCCTCGCGCCGCGCCTCACCGGGGCTGCACTGGTCGCCGCTCCTCTGGGCCTCCGGCACCGCCTCATGCTGACCAAGCGCGCTGCCCCGCTCGTCGTCCTGGCGGGCGTCGCGGAGGTGGTCGGGTTCGCGTGCATCGGGCTCGGCTCCCGCTCTGACGTGGCGGTAACCGCCGTTCTCGCCTCGCAGTTCGCCGTGATCGCGGTGATCGGCGCCGTGCTGATCCTTGGCGAGCGGCTTGCCGGGAAGCAGCG
>VBGQ01000071.1:0-2794 GCA_005882055.1 Chloroflexota bacterium | reverse complement strand
CGCTATCGGCACCTCGTCGTGGAACCTGGGGCGTGGGGCATGAGGCGCCTGCTCGCCGCGGCGGTGGGAGTCCTGGCGGTCATTGCGATCGTCGTCTTCCTGCTGAGCCGCGGCCCAACTGCGCTTGGCCCGACCGCGACCCCCAGCCCGACTCCGATCCCCATCGACCAGGCTCTCCTCAACCGCCGGGTGACGTTCCTGCTGTTGGGCACCGATCAGAACGCCTCCCGCGAGGCGCGCCACGAGACTCCACTGACCGACTCGATGATCGTGCTGAGCATCAACGCCGCGCACAACCGCCTGACGATGGTCTCCGTGCCGCGTGACACCGTGGACGTGCCCCTGCCGGACGGCAGCGTCTGGCACCAGAAGCTGAATGCGCTCTACTCGCAGAAGGGGGTCGACACCCTGCGGGACACGCTCGACGCGCTGCTCGGCGCCAAGATCGATTACGTGATCGTGGTCAACATGGACGACTTCGCCGCCCTCGTGGACGCCTTTGGCGGGGTCGACCTGACGGTCCCGGAGGCGATTGACGATCCCTCCATCGGCTTGCATATCAAGGCGGGCAAGCACCACCTGGATGGCAAGACGGCCCAGCTGTACAGCCGTAGCCGCCACACGACCGATGACTTCTCACGCGCGGCGCGCCAGCAGCAGGTGCTCCTCGCCCTCCTCGCCAAGTTCGACAAGCCGACGACCAAGATCGACGTCCTGGCACTGCTGGACTCACTGCACAGCGTCAAGACCGACGTTCCCGACGACAAGCTTCCCACCCTCGCGGAGATCGCCCGGCGCTCGAAGGGCGCCAAGGCCACCACGGCGGTTCTGCAGCCACCGACCTTCTACCAGGTGAGCATCGAGGCAGTGCGTGGTTATGTTCTCCTGCCGCAGCTGCAGGCCATCAAGCGCTACGCGGCGCCGCTCCTGACCGGATAGCTCTTCGCAGGCGTCCTGCAGCTCGCGGTCGCGAACCGGCCCATCGGTTTCCGGAGATGCGGGTCGTACACTTCGCCCCGGGATGCGCGACCGAGACGACATCCCCGTCGAGACGTCCGACGGCGATCGCGGCGGCGGAGGGATGGGCGACCGTCTGGTGGTGGGCCTGGCGGCTCTCGCCTTGCTTGGTGGCGCCCTGATCCTGGCCGGGAAGGGCCTCGGCGGGGAAAAGGGCAGCGCCTCTGCCAGCGGATCTCCGTCGGGCGGGCCCAGCGCATCGGAGCCGGCACCGACGGCCGCCGCCAGCCCGACGCCGGCGGCGCTGACCGTTCAGGATCGGGCCCTTCCTTCGCAGGAGCCGGAACGCCCCACTCCGTTCAACGGTTGGATTCGGCTCAACCAGGACCTACCGGTCTACGACAACCCCAGCACGGGTGCGACCCGAATCAGCGCGCTGGCCAACGGAACGCTGGCCTACGCGGAGGAGCCGCCAGACCAGGTCCCGGGAGGGATCTACTGGCTGCAGATCGACGTGCCAAGCCCCTCCGGCTTCATCGTCGCCGGCCTGGGCGGAAAGCTGTCAGTGCAGCGCTACCAGCAAGGGCAGACCGCGTATGGAGGATCAGTTGCCGGCCTCGCCGCTGGGCCGCAGGGCTTCGTGGCGTGGGGCTCAACCTCCAGCCGGGCGAATCAGGTATCGAGGCCACTGCTCGCTACCTCCCGGGATGGTCGCACGTGGACCGATGTGGGGGCAGCCACCCTCAGGGGCGATTCCTGGATCCGCGCGGTGGCCTACGGTCCGGCCGGCTGGCTCGCCCTGGCCAGCGTGGGAAGCACAGCCCAGACCCTGTGGCTCTGGGCCTCAACCGACGGCCGTTCGTGGCGGATCCTCGGCGCCCTGCCGGTGGACGCCAGCGACAGCGAGCCAAACCTCATCGGATCGGGAGCGGGATACCTGCTCACGCTCACGGGTTATCGATCCTCTGACTCCGCCGCCAAGAGCTGGCACTCGGTGGACGGCGCGTCGTGGACCCAGGGCGAGCTGCCCGCCGGAGCTGCCGCGGCGCCGCGTCTGGTCGTCGGGACGCGCTCTGGCTACTACTCGTGGCCCGATGCCTACAATCCCGGACCGAACAAGGAGGCTGCCTACTCGGCGGACGGCGCCAGCTGGGTGGCCGTCGAACCTCCGCCGACCCTCGGAGGAGGACGGGTGGTGGCCCTCGGCGACGGGCTGCTGGCGGTCGACTCGAGTCCGGTGACTGGGGCACCCCGCGTCTGGCGCGGGCTCTTCACCAACGGCGGTGTCACCTGGACTTCGCAGGCGACGAGCCTGCCACGCACCTTCGGGTTCGGCAGCCTGGCGAGCAATGGCAGCAGCGCGATCCTGTTCGGTTGGGATCGGTCGACCGTTGCGATCCAGGCCTGGTCATTCAGCGGCGGAGCATGGACGCCGGTGATCCTCCCCGCGGGTGCCTTTGGTGGCACGGTCCCGGTCGTCGCCGCCGGCTCCCCCGTCGGCTTCGTGGCGGTGGGATCACAGCTCAACCTGCGTGCGGACAACCCCGTCTTATGGTCTGGAACGGAGCGCGGAGGGTGGGCCGCCGAGCGCTCGCCGATCATTCCGCCCATCGGCGAGCGTACGGATCTTCGCTGCCCCCCGCGGCCAAGCGATCCCGCTGCCTTCGCATCGCTCGACGTCGGGACCGCGGTGATCTGCTTTGGGAACAGTCCCATCACGTTTCGTGCATTCCTGGGGACGTGCGAGGGATGCACGGGGCAGAGCAGCGACGTCTACCGGCCCGCGTGGCTCGCGGATCCGGGCCAGAACCAGCTCTACCTGTCGCCCGTCAAGAGC
>VBGQ01000070.1 GCA_005882055.1 Chloroflexota bacterium | reverse complement strand
GCGAATGGCGCGGCGCAGCGCCCCGGTCCCCGCACCGTGGATGATCGCCACCGAATCCAGGCCGGCCAGCAGCGCCTCGTCCACGTAGCCATCCAGTAGCTCGAGCGCAGCCTCGACACGCTCGCCGCGCAGGTCGAGGCGTGGCGAGATACGAGCGGCGGCCTTCCTCCGCAGCTCCTCCGCGGCGCTGTCCGTAGTCGGGGCGGCCGCCGGCTCGGGGACGACCTCGACGTCGTCGCCCGGCAGCACCACCCGCGCGTCATCGGTCTCGAGCGTCACGCGACCTGTACGGCCCGAGCGATCGACGATGCGACCGGTCGTCCCCAGCGTGCGGCTCCGGCCGAACAGGCCGACCCGCGGCTCAGCTCGCTCCTCAACCCGGGGCAGGTCCGCAGCCTCCGCAGACGCCGTGGGGCTCAACTCGGACCGGGCTCCCGCACGATCCAGGGTCTCGCGGGCGGCGATGGCGCGTCGCTCTAGCTCGACCATGCCCGCGGTCGCCTCGCCGCGGTTCCGCGCCCGACCCCGGCTTCCCTGCAGGCGATTGACCTCGCGTCGCAGCTCCGCGACATCGCGTTCGGCCCGAACCAGCATTGCGTCTGCCGCGCTCCGCGCTTCTTCGAGAACGGTGCCCGCCTCCTGCCGCGCCCGGGTCATACCGGCCCTCGCTCTGGCACGCTCCTCAGCGGCGGACGCCCGATCACGGCGCGCCTGGTCGAGCTCCTCACCGCGCGCCACCTCGGCGCGCTGGATCGCGGCGAGGGTCTCCTCCATGCTGCGATGCTCAGCGGAGAGCCGCCGCTCGGCGTCCTGCAGCACGTCGGGCGGGAGCCCGAGCCGTTGGGCAATGGCGAACGCCTGGCTCTTGCCGGGCAAGCCCGTGGACAACCGATAGGTCGGCCGCAGGGTGGCGACGTCGAACTCGACTGATGCATTGGTCACGTTGGTTCCCGCGCCGACTTCGTCGAGGAGCACGAGCGTCCCGGGGGCGGCTGCCTCGACGAAGCGCACCACGTTGACGAGGTGGCTGGAGAACGTCGACAGCGACTGCGCGATGCTCTGCTCATCCCCGATGTCCGCCATCACCCGCGTGAACACGGGCAGACGTGCACCCTCCGCGGCCGGCACCCGCAGTCCCGCCTGGTGCATGAGCGCGAGCAGGCCGAGCGTCTTGAGCGAGACGGTCTTGCCGCCGGTGTTCGGACCAGTGATAACCATGGCCCGATAGCCGAACCTGTCGCCCAGGCGCAGGTCGATGGCCACGGCGCCCGCACCCAGGAGTGGGTGGCGGGCGCTCAACAGCTCCACGGCGTCCTCGCTGATGGCAGGCCGAACGGCATCCTGTTCGGCGGCCAGCCGGGCGCGGGCCAGCCAGAGGTCGGCGCTAGACAGCGCTTCGAGCGAGGTCTGCAGCGTGTCCGCTTGGGCTTCGACCAGGCGGGACAGGTCGTCGAGGATGCGCTCGATCTCACGCTGCTCGTCGAGTGTCGCCTGCGTCCAGGTGTTGTTCAGCTCGACCACGGTCAGCGGCTCAACGAACAGGGTCGCGCCCGACGCGCTCTGGTCGTGGACGATCCCCTTGAGGCGACCCTTGGCCTCGGCACGCACCGGGATGACGTAGCGCCCGGCGCGTACGGTCACGATCGCCTCCCCGATGACGCCCGCCAGGTCGGGCGAGCGCAGCATGGCGTTCAGGCGCTCACGCACCCGATCCTGCGCGGTCCGCAACCGCTTGCGAATGGCGGCCAGCTCGCCCGATGCGCTGTCGAGGATCTCGCCGGCCTCATCGACGCTGCGTTCGATACGCTCGCGGAGGGCCGGCGCATCGTCGAGCAGGGCATGCAGCTCTGAGAGATGGCGACCGCGCCACGTTGCGAGGCGCGCCGCGAAGACGCCGGTGGCGTACAGCGTCTCGGCCAGCTCGAGGAGCTCCGAGGGAGCGAGGCGGCCGCCGCGCCGCGCGCGCTCGATCGGTCCCCGCACGTCGCGGGCGCCGCCGATACCAGCCTGCGCCTGCTCGTCGAGCAGCCGCACGGCCTCATCGGTCTGCTCCTGGAGCAAGGCGACGTGCCGGGCATCCGACACCGGGACGGTTGCCTCCGCGAGCTCCCGGGAGGGGGTGAAGGCGGTCTTCGCGGCGATCATCGAGACCACCGCCCCGAATTCGAGGGCGCGCAGGCTTCCAGGGTCAGCAGCCACGCCCGCCTGGGGAGGCTCCCTCGCCGCGGGAGCCACCGATCCCCCCGGCCCTTGGTCAGCGGCGCGAGACATGTCGGTCATCGGCCACCAGGAAGCGCCACGGCAGAGCCGCCCAGTCGCCGGCATACGCCACACCGACCCGAGGTCGCGCCACGATCCGGGGAGGGGCCTCACCGAGCGTCACCCACACCGGTCCCGTGGTCAGATCGGCGCCGTTCAGCGATCGGTCGATTCCAAACGCGGCGGCCACGTTTCCCGGACCGGCGGCCAACGGCAGCGGTGCGCCGATCTTCGACCAGCCCCGTCGCGCCCGCGCCAGGTCCGTGCCTTCATCGATCGCCACCGCGCGGATCAGCACCGCCTCCGGCTTGCTGCCGGATCCGCAGACCACGTTGATGCAGTGGTGCATCCCATAGACGAAATACACGTACAGGTGCCCGGGCGGCCCGAACATGACCGCGTTGCGTGGCGTGCGACCGCGGGACGAATGAGCGGCGCGGTCTTCCGGTCCGGCGTACGCCTCGACCTCCACGATGCGGCCGGCGACCACGCCGGTCGGCGACGCGTGCACCAGGCGAGCGCCGAGCAGGTCCGGTGCCACCTCGAGCGCGGGCCGATCGAACCACGCGCGGTCCGTGATGGCGGTCTGGAGCCGCGCTGCCGCCGGCGAGGCGGCAACCGTCACGGTTGCAGGAGCCGCGCGACGTCGCTGGGAAGGAAGATTCGCGCCAGGAACCCGACCACTGGGAGGATGCTGCGACGGAAGACGCCCACCAGGACGGAATCGTTCATCGCCTGGTAGAAGGCCTTGAGCCAGCCGGTCTCGCTCTCGCGCAATCCTGACTGGCCGGGCAGGGTCGCTCCCGTCCTGAAGAGCGAGTCAAAGACGACGAGCAAGAGCACGATGGCGGTCGCTGCAAAGGCAACTCCAAGGACCGCGCCCAGGATCTCGTCGACCTGCTTGATGATGGGCAGCCTGGTGGTCCGATAGAAGGCTCGAACGATGAACCAGCCGCCGATCGCCAGGACCACGAACAGCACCACGAAGACCCAGAACTCGCGAACCGGCGGGTCGAACGCGGTCCAGAAGGTCGACAGCGCGTCGGTCAGCGGGCCCTTCAGCTGCGCCGCGATGATGAACGCGACGACCAGCGCCACCAGGCTCAGGGCGTAACGGATCAGTCCCTGCTGAAAGCCGGCGAACGCGCCAGCGGCCAGCACGATGATGACGACGAAATCGACCCAGTTCAGCTTACCGATGAATTCGAGCACGCTCCAGCCCCTCTCCGGTTTTCGGGCGCGCGAAGCGTAGCAGGCGGCTCGACGGGCGGACAAGGATGACCTGAGGCCTATCGGATCTCCGCGCCAAGGTGGTGGACGAGCGCCCCTCGCACGCGATTGAGCGCCTTCTCGATTGCCTTCTCGTCGGCTGCCGCGCTCGGCTGGAACCGTAGCGCCACGGCATACGAGACACGGCCTGCCCCGAGCTGCGGGCCTCGGTACTCATCGAAAAGGCGTGCATCCGCCAGCATCGGTCCGGCGTTGGCACGCACCAGGCGGAGGAGCTCACCTACGGGCGTCGCCTGGTCGAGCACCACGGCCAGATCGCGATCTACCGGCTGGGCAGCTGGCACCGGTGCCGCGCGCATCGTGCCAGGGACCAGCGCCAGGAGCTGCGGGAGGTTGATCGCAGAAACGACTGGGTTGCCCGTCAGGCCCCACTCCGCGGCGATGCGTGGGTCGACCTCCCCGAGGCTCCCGTAGGCACGCCCGGACGAATCAACCATCCGCGCAGCCCGACCGGGATGCAGGTGCGGGTGACGCTCCTCGGGTTCCTCGGGGCGATAGCCCGGAAGGGGCGCTCCCAGGGCAGCATGCAGGGCCTCGACGAGGCCCTTGAGCTGCGCCACGTCCGCGTCACGCGGCGGCGAACCCACGGCTGCCGGCGTGGCGGGTCCCAGGAGAGCGATCCCCAGGTGCCAGACCTCGAAGCGGCCTTTGCCGGCCGTCTCGGCGCCGAGTGGCATTTGGCGCGCCCCGGGAACGTAGTGGTAGGTCTTGCCCACCTCGAAGATCCAGGGGTCCAGCCGGCGCTGGCGGACGTTCTCAGCCAGCGCGGCCAGCAGCGACGGATACAGGACCGGCCGCAGCAGCACATGTGCCTCGGAGAGCGGGTTCGCGACGCGCACGATGCCTGGCTCAGTCGGGTCGTATCCGGAGCGTCGCAGGTCGTCGGGCGAGAGCAGCGCGTGAGTCACGACCTCGTCCAGGCCAAGGCCGGCCATGATCCTGCGCACCCGGTGACGCGGCTCGGACGGGTCCGGCCGGTACGGAGGGAGCGCAGCCCGGGGCAGCCGGCCGGGGATGAGCGGGTAGCCGTGGGCTCGAGCGAACTCCTCGGCCACGTCCACGGCCTCCACCACGTCGAGCCGGTGCGGCGGAACCGCCACCTCCCACGTACCGGCTGGATCCACCTCGCGGACCTCGAACTCGAGCGGTCTGAGCAGCTCCCCCATGTGCCCAACCTCGACGGGTATGCCCAGCAGGCGCTCGGTGCGCGCGACGTCGCCGCGCACCACGCGACGCGGCTGGGGCTCGGGGTCGTTGTCGACGATCCCGCGCGCCACGGATGCCCCGGTGATCTCCGCGATCAGGCTCGCCTCAGATCGAAGGCCAAGGCGGCGCGCGGTGTTGCGGATGGTCGGGCCGTGGAAGACCGCCGACTCGAGGATCACCCGCGTCGTCGCCGGGGTCACCTCCGTCTCGGCGCCGCCCATGATGCCGGCGAGCCCGATGGCTCGAGAGCCGTCGGCGATGACGAGCATCCCCTCGTCGAGCGTGCGCCGCTCGTGATCGATCGTCTCCAGCGTCTCGCCGGTCCGCGCGCGCCGCACGACGATCTGGCCGTCCGGCACCGTGTCGGCGTCGTAGGCATGCATCGGCTGACCGAGCTCGTGCATCACGTAGTTGGTCACGTCGACCACCGCGCTTATCGGCCGCATCCCGGCCGCCACCAGGCGCCGTTGCATCCAGTCCGGCGACGATCCATTGGCGACCTCGGCGAACCAGCGCGCCGTGAACCGCGGGCAGAGATCCCCGTCCTCGATCGTCACGCCGACGTGGGCGCTCGCCTCCTCATCGGTTT
>VBGQ01000093.1 GCA_005882055.1 Chloroflexota bacterium | reverse complement strand
GCTTGGCGTGGTTGACCGTGATCGGCTCAGGCGCCACCACGCGCTCGAACCCATACTCCGGGATCGGGTGGCTGCCACGCACCCGAAGCCAGCGCTCGGAGTAGTGGCCGGCCAGGCGAAAGAGGGTGCCCACCACCTGGCGGAACATCGGTCCAAGATCGGACGCTGGATCCTTCGCGTCGTGGATCTTGGCGCCGAGCCGTGCCTGGCAGACAGCGAACCCCTCGTTGATCGCGGAGTGCGTCATCCAGATGTCGATGCCGAAGCGCGCCGTCGACTCATCGAAGGTGTCAAGCTCGAGGTAGCGGCTTACCAGGTCGCCGCTGATCGCGAAGTCGCCGCCGATCGGCTGCCGGATGCGGACCCCGTACAGCGCCCGGGTCAGCGGGTAGCTGATGTTGTTGGTGATGGTGCCGTCGTACTTGTGCCGGGCATACAGCGGCGCCACGAAGTCGTAGCCGCCCTTGAGGATCGGCCCGGCAAGGAGCTCCACCCATTCGGGCACGATGGAGCGCAGGTCGGAGTCGACCATGACCATGGCCTTGACCTTCAGCTCGCGCGCGACCTCGAAGAGGGCGCGCACCGCCGTCCCCTTGCCGCTCGTGCCCTGGTAGGTGAAGGTGATCCGCTGCAGCTTGTGGCGCGGCGAGACGAGGATGACCTTCTCGATGTAGTCCGGGCTCTCGGTGCTGACCGCGACGTGCGGCGTATCGTCCGGTGAGCCACCGTCGCTGTTGACGAGCACCGGCTTGAGGTCGGGGAAATATTGGACCATCCCCGCCGTTGCGGCGCGTACGACGTAGCCAATCGTCTCCGCGTTGCCGAACGAAGGGATGCCGACCATCAGGTCCGCGTTGCCGATCCTGCGGACCTCCGCCAGGCCGTTCTCGTCGAGCGCCGACTCGGGACCGGCGGTGGGCTGTGACCTCAGGGGCGGACCTCCTCGCGGGCGTGTCCGTGACCGGAGGGCTCAGCGTAGCACGGGACCCGGTTCGCCAGACCGATGGCGGGCTGGCGCTCCCTGATGCCTTCCGCTAGCGCTGCCTCGGCGGCAGTTTGGGCACCCGGCGCTGCGATTGACCGAAGAGTCGCTCGAGGATGGTGGGCTGGGCGTCGGACAAGACGCTGAGCTTGAGCCAATCGGGTGCCGTCTCACCGGGCAAGTAGCGGCTGTTCGCGTGCTTGGCCAGGTAGTGGGTGAAGCCGTCGGCACGCAGCGCCTCGAGCCAACCGCGGATCGGCGGCCGCATCGCGGGAGACACGCGGACGCGGACGCTCTCGATGATCACTGAGCTGAGCAGGCGGCGGCGCTCCTGGTAGGGAATGTCGTGCAGGGAGGCGCCGTCCAGCTCCACGAGGTCCCAGGCGACGAATGCTCGTCGCGTCTCGAAGCTGGCCGGGTCCGGGGGCGTGCCGACGCCCGCCTCGCCGGCGATCGTCTTCGCCCGCTCCCTGGCTTGGCTGCCCACGCCGGTGAATGGCATGGCGGTCCAGCTGCCATCGAGGAGCACTTGGTCGGCATCGATCGCGTTTCGCAGGACCTCCGCGGCCTCCTCCACCGGACCGTTCGCCGGCTGCCCATCCTCATCGGTCAGACGGACGTTGCCGTCTTCGAACCTCGCCAGCAGCCGCTCCCCCTTCCAGCACGGTTCGAAGAACCAGTCCAGGTCGGTGATGACGGCGTCCTGGAGGGTCGCAAATTGCGGCCGATCAGCCGCGGTGGTGGTCGTGATGGTGGTGGCGGCGGGCGAGTGGTCGGGCATGAGTCACAAGACGGTACCCACCGACGGCTGGCGGGGTTCAACGCGATCCATCCGCGTAAGCGGCGAGTAAGCCCGCAATAAGGGGCCCATTGATCTCATCCGCAGATGACCAGGTCGCGCGGCGTCAACCACGTTCGGGCGCGACGCCGATCGCGAAGTCAAACGCGAAACCGAGGGCTAGACCTAGGCGGTCCCGTAGAGCCGCAGCTCCCCTTCCTCGATGGGTGCCTTGACCTGCGCCCGGATCGCTTCCCAGGCGTCGAGGTCCCACTCGCCAACGAAGGTGATGGCGGTCCCCTCCTTGCCCATCCGGCCGGTGCGACCGATGCGATGGACGTAGGTATCGGCGTCCTCGGGAATGTCGTAGTTGAGGACATACGGCAGGTCCGTGATGTCGAGGCCGCGCGAGGCGACATTGGTCGCCACCAGGAACTGGATGCGTCCGGCCTTGAAGTCGGCGAGCGTCCGGTCCCGCTCGCGCTGCGAGAGCCCGCCGTGCAGCGCGGCAACGTTCTGGCCCCGTCGCTTGAGCGTTGCAGCCAGCCGGTCGACACCGATCTGCGTGTGGCGGAAGACGAGAAGGCGGTCGAAGCCAAAGGCCTCGGTCAGCTCGAGCAGCGCGCGAACCTTGTCCTGCTCGGCGACGAAGTAGAGCAGCTGGCGAACGGACTCGACGGTCTGCAGCTCAGGGCGGACCGCGATGTGCGTCGCGTCCCGGCGCATGAATCGGTCGCAGATGCGCAGGATCGCGTACGGCATCGTCGCGCTGAAGAGCGCGGTCTGCCGCTGGCGCGGACATCGGCTCAGGATCGTCTCGACGTCCACGATGAACCCCATGTCGAGCATGCGATCCGCCTCGTCGAGGATCACGGTGTGCACCCGATCGAGGTGCAGCTCACCGCGTCGGATCAGGTCGAGCACGCGGCCTGGGGTGCCGACCACGACCTGCGCCCCGCGTCGCAGCGCGCTGATCTGGCGGTCCATGCTGGATCCGCCATAGATCGCGACGGTCTTGACGTTTCGGAACTGACCGATGCGGGCGATCTCGTCGGTGACCTGGACGCACAGCTCGCGCGTCGGCGTGAGCACCAGCGCCTGGACATGGCCGGCGGCGGGATCGATCTTCTCCACGATGGGGATCCCGAAGGCGGCGGTCTTCCCGGTACCGGTCTGCGCCTGCCCGATCAGGTCGGCGCCGGTTCGCAGCGGCGGGATGGAGCGGGCCTGGACTTCGGTCGGGACCTCATAGCCCATCCGCTCGAGGGCTCGCGCGATGGTGACCGGAACCTCGATCTCGCCAAAGCGGTGGCCGCTGGCCTGCGCCAGGACGGCGGCGAGAAGTGCCTGGTCGGATGACTGGTCCGTTTCGGGATCTGCGGTGCGAAGAGCCGGCGCGCCTGACTGCTTGACGGCGCGCTGCCCCACGCGCCTGGGTCGGCGACGCGGCCGCGCCGCCGGGGTATCGGTCTCTGGCAAATGGTCTCCGATGTGTGTGTGGGGTGGAAATGGTGCGCTCGTGGTTGGGAGGGCGCGCACCAGGTGCGCGGCCACGCTCCTACCGGCGCCTCCGCTCTGCAAATCGTACCACGCTGCGATCCTGCCTCCTGCGGTGGCCGGTCAGGCGCCCACTTCGTGGGTCCTGCGACGACCCTGCTGCAGGCGGAAGGCGAGCGCCGCGAGGAACAGGGCGGTCTCCACCAACACGATCGTCGCACCGCTCGCCGCATTGAGCCAATAGCTGGCGTACAGGCCCACCAACGGCGCTACGACGCCGATGCCCACCGCGACCGCCAGCAGTCGTGCAAAGCTGCGGGTCAGCAGCTGCGCGGTGGCCGCGGGCGTGATGAGCATGGCAACCACGAGGACGACGCCCACGGCCTGGAGCGAGACGACGATGGTCACCGCGATCAGCGCCAGCAGGAGGTAGTCCAGTGCGGCGACCGGCAGGCCGGAGGCTGCCGCTCCCAGGGGATCGAAGGTCGTGTAGAGCAGCTCCTTCCACAGGATGGCGATCACCGCCAAGACGCCGAAAGCGAGGCCGACCAGCGCAACCAGGTCCCCGAAGCCGATGCCGAGCACCTCTCCGAACAGGAACCCGAACAGGTCCCCGACGTAGTTGGGGATCAAGCTGAACAGGAAGATTCCCAGGGCGAACATGCCGGCGAAGAGGACGCCGATCGCGGTATCTCCGCGCAGGTTGCCGCGCCGCGTCACCCAGCCGATCGCAACCGCGGTGGCAATTGCGGCCACCGTGGCGCCGATGTAGAACGGGCCCTTGAGCAGGTACGCGACGACGACGCCGGGAAACGCCGCGTGGCTCAGCGCGTCGCCCATGAAGGCCAGTCCGCGCAGCACCATGTAGGAGCCGATGACGGCGCAGACCACTCCCACCATGGAGGAGGCCAGCAGCGCGCGCAGGAAGAAGTCGTAGGCGAGCGGCTCGGTAATGGGACTGAGCATCAGCGACGCTCGGGTCGCTCGTGGTAGTGCTGCTCGCCGCCGCTGGCGCTGTCGTGATGGTGTGCATCGTCCATGACCACCGCCTGGTTGCCGAGCACCAGCAAATGGCCACCGTACGTCTTCGACAGCACCTCCGGATCGAGGACCAGCGACGACGGCCCGACCGCGATGATCCGCTGGTTCAGCGCGACAACCGTCGTGAAATGCTCGGCCGCGGCGGCCAGGTCGTGGGTGGTGGCGATCGCCGTGCGCCCCGCAGCCGTCTCCGAGGCGAGGAGCGCCATCAGGTCCTCCTGGGTCGTGACGTCCACGCCGGTCACCGGCTCGTCCAGGAGATAGAGGTCCGGTTCCGAGGCGATCGCCCGTGCCAGGAAGGCGCGGCGGCGCTGTCCCCCGGAGAGCGACCCGATCTGGGACGAGCGCAGCTCTGTCATGCCGACGCGTTCAAGCGCCGCCGCGACGGCGTCATGGTCGACCGGGCCTGGCCGGCGCCACGGGCCTAACCGCGGGTAACGCCCCATCATCGCTACGTCCCACACCGAGACGGGGAACGACCAGTCCACCAGCTCGGCCTGCGTGACGTAGGCGATGCGATGGGCAGTACGGCCGGCCGGCTCACCGAGCACCTCCACCGTCCCGCTCCATGGCTGGATCAGATCGGCGATCAGCTTGAGGAGGGTGGATTTGCCTCCCCCGTTGGGACCGAAGATGGCGACCAGCGAGCCTGGCTCGATCTCGAGGTCGATCTCCTCGAGGGCGGGGCGGTGGTCATAACCCGCGGTGACCGCCGTCAGTCGGACGGCGGGCTGCGTCCCGGCCTGTGGCTCGCCGCTGGGCGATTCGCGGAGGGCGCTCATCGGCTCAGCGAAGGGCCGCGACGAGCTGTTGGGTGTCCCAGCGGATTACGGCCTCGTAGCTCGTCACCGGAGGGTCGCCCAGGGCGTCGTCGTAGAGGTTCGCAACCACGTTCGCGCCGGTCTCGGCGGCGAGCTGGTCGACGAGCTTCGCTGGGAACTGGCTCTCGCTGAATATCGCCTTCACCCCGGCTTTTCTGATGGCGTCGATGAGCGCCGCGGTGTAGCCGGCGCTCGGGTCCTGGCCGGGCGCCTCGACGGCGACCCCGACGATGGTGATGCCGTATTCCCGAGCGTAGTACGGAAAGGCGTCGTGGAAGGTCACCAGCTTGCGGTCTGCGGGCGGAACGGTCGAGATCTGCTCCCGGACCCAGGCATCGAGCGCGCGCAGCCTGGTCTTGTAGGAGGCAGCCTGCTCGTCGAACCGGTTTGCGTCCGCCGGATCCACGGTCTTGAGTCCGCTAGCGATGCGGTCCACGTAGAGCTCGACGTACTTCGGGTCCATGAAGAGATGTGGGTTCTGCGTGCCGGGCTCTTCTCCGGGCAGGAGCGTGATGCCTGGCAGGTCGACCGCGAGCTTGACGAGCGGGGTGCCAGAACTCGACGCGTTGCTGATCGTCTTGGCCAGCCAGTCATCGAGACCCAGTCCGTTCATGACCAGCAGCTTCGCGCGCGCCACGGCGCGGACGTCGCCCGGCTTTGGCTCGAAGGTATGCACGTCGCCGTTCTTCGGCACCAGGCTGGTCACGTCGACGAGGTCGCCGCCAACGTTGCGCACCATGTCAGCGAAGACGGTGGTGGTGGTCACTACCGGGATGCGGGACGCCGCGCCGGTCGCGTTCGGAGGGGAGGTCTGGCACGCGGCCAGGGCAAGGAGGCCGGCCAACCCGAGGATCAGGCCGTCGGTCGCCCGTCGGCCGCTCCTGAGACTGAGTCTCGCCCTGGGGGGTGGTGGTCGGGTCACGTGGATTCTCCTTGAGAGATCAGGCCGAGCGGTGCTGAGCGTCCGCCTGGCAGTCGGGACACTGCCCGAAGACTTCCAGGCGGTGCGAGTCGATCACGAATCCGGTCGATGCCTCGATGCGGCCCAGGATGGGCCCGAGGCCCAGCTCTCCAACCTCCACCGATCGGCCGCAGGTCGAGCAGACGACGTGGTGGTGGTGGGCATCGGGCTCGCAGGCCACGTAGGCGTGATCTCCCGACGGAAGATCGACGCGCTCGACGAGGTGGAGGTCGGCCAGGAGCTCGAGGGAGCGAAAGACGGTCGCCCGGCCGACGACACGGCGTCGCGAGCGAGATGCGGCCAGGACGTCCTCCGCGGTGAAGTGGCCATCCTGTTCGGCGATCGCCTCCGCGACCGCGCGGCGCGCGGCGGTCAGGCGCTTTCCGGCCCCCCCGAGCGCAGAGATCAGGGCATTTGGCTTGGACACGGCGTCCCGAACCCTAGTTCAGTTGAGACTCAATCGCAACTGGGGCCGGTGGGAGGACGTCAGGTGGCGGCGACGGAGGCAGCCACGTTGCGCTGCTGGCTATCGGCTGGTCCGGTCGAACGCTGCGCCTCGGATGGCGCCCGGTCGTCGTAGCCGCGGGGGTGCGCCACCTGCCAGCGCCAGGCATCGGTCAGCATCTGCTCCAGGCTCGAGTGCCGCGGGGTCCAGCCAAGCTCGCGTCGCGCCCGGCGCGAGGAGGCCACGAGCACCGGTGGGTCGCCCACCCGCCGCTTGAGCGGTCGCGCGGGGATGGCGCGACCCGTCACCTTGCGCGCCGCCTCGACCACCTCGCGAACGCTGAAGCCAGCGGCTGAACCGAGGTTGTACACCTCGAGGCTGGGATCCCCCTCCCCGGTCGCCTCGAGCGCCAGCAGGTGCCCGTTCCCGAGGTCGCGAACGTGGACGAAGTCGCGGATGCAGGTCCCGTCCGGCGTTGGGTAGTCCTGTCCGAAGATCTGGACGTGGCTGGCGTCTCCGGCGGCGACGTTAAGCACCAGCGGGATGAGATGGGTCTCCGGGTCGTGGTCCTCGCCGTTCGCCTCCGTGGCGCCGGCCACGTTGAAGTAGCGCAGGCTGATCGCCCGAAAGCCGTGCGAGGCGGCGAACCAGCGCATGGCGCCCTCGAAGGCGAGCTTGGTCGCGCCATACGGATTGATGGGCTCGGTCCGATCCGCCTCAGCGATGGGAACCCGTCGCGGCTCGCCATACACGGCCGCGGTGGACGAGAAGACCAGGCGCGTCACACCCGTGGCCTTCATGGCCTCCAGCAGCGCGACGCCGCCGGCGACGTTGTTGCGGTAGTAGAGACCGGGATCGGCCATGCTCTCCGAAACGAGCGACTTGGCCGCGCAGTGCAAGACCGCGTCGATGCGATCCTCGCGCAGGACGTGCTCGAGATGTCCTCGGTCGCCGATCTGCCCGACCACCAGGCGCGGGCCGTCAATGACCGCGTCTCGATGCCCCGTTGTCAGGTTGTCGTAGACCGTGACGTGGTGGCCGGCGGCCACCAGCGTCTCGACGCTCGTCGAGCCGACGTACCCAGCGCCACCCACGACCAGGATCCGCAATCGTCGCCTCCTGCGCGGCCGCTCAGCGTCGGCCTGCCGCGGCCCCGACCACGGCTGGCTCCGTCATGCCGCCGGTCATCGTCCCGGCAGCCCCCTCGATCAGCTTCGGCGTGAGGACCGCGGCGACCTGAGTCGCGCCGGCGGCTATGGCCTCTGCGACCTCGTCCGGCTCCTTGAAGCGACCCGCCGCCTTGACCTGCACCCGTGGCCCGACGCTGTCACGGAGGGTGGCGGTGAGCGCGATCGCGTGGTGCGCCGTGGCGACGCCGGTTGATGTCACGACATGGTCCACGCCTGCGCGCTCGGCGACCCGGCAGGCCTTGCGAACGAGCTCGTCAGGCAGCGTCTCCGCCTCGATGATCACGCCGGCGAGTGCCAGCGCGGAATGCGCCATGTCCACCACGCCCAGCATGTCGTTGTAGACGGTCTCATCCTCGCCGGAGACCAGCGCGCCGCCATTCACCACGAAATCGATCTGTGTCGCGCCCTGCTCGAGCGCCTTCGACGCTTCGAATGCCTTGACCGCGAGCAGCTGGCCGCCGTGTCCGTAGCCGATGACCGTTCCGAGTCGGAGGGGCGAGCGGCCCAGCTTTCGGCGCGCGGCCTTGACGAGCCATGGACTGACGGTCAGGGCGCCCACCAGGTCGTGCTCGAGGGCCAGGGCGACCGCCACATCCAGATCACGCAGCGAGGCGTTCGGCGCGGTCAGCAGGTGCTCGAGCCGAACGGCCCGGCGACCGATGGCGGTCATCGCTGGCGATAGACCCTCCGCTCGTACGCGATCGGGCTCGGGTGGCCCGGAGGGCCGATTGTAGTCAGCGACCGGACGGATGTCAGCCAAGGGGCGATGGTTGCACCGCGGCTCATGGCCCCGGCTCGTGCGGAGCGGCGCGCGCCTGGTGCGTACCCGCACCACCTGGCACGCCCTCTGGGTCGCGCGCCAACGAGGCCCGGGCGAGCGCCAGCAACGCTTCTCGATCGTTGGCTGCGGGGTCGTCCAGCACAGCCTCCATCAGCTCGCCGAGCAGCCGCCCCACGACCGGTCCCGGGCGCAGCCCGAGCTCGCGGATCAGGTCGTCGCCTCGGACCACCAGCTGGCCCGCCGTCAACGGGCTGCTGGCCAGCTCCCTCCCCACGCGGGCGCGAAGCTCGTCAAGCCCACCCCGCTGCGGCTCCTCGACCCCCGATGCCACGTCGTCCGCGCGGCGCAGCGCGAACAGGTCCGCCAGCGAGCTCGCTCCGACGCGCCGGATGAACCGGCGCACGGCCGCGTCGCTCCATGCCGGGGCATACGCGAACATGTGATGACGGACCAGGTGCCGGCCGCGCGCGACCTCGACGCGCGGGACGTGCAGCCGCCGCAGGATGGTCTCCACCACCTGCGCCCCCTCCGTCTCATGACCGATGAAGTGGCCGTCCCCCAGCGTGGTCGCCTTTCCGACGTCGTGCAGCAGCCCGAAGAGCCGCAGGTACGGGTCTGCCGGAGTGAGCGCGTTCGCGGTGTGCAGGGAGTGGTCCAGGGCGTCGCCTGGGCGAGCCTTCGCCTGGGGGACTCCGCGCAAAGCCTGGAGCTCGGGCAGTACCACCGCCAGCAGGCCAAGCCCTTCCATGAGCTGAAAGGCCCGCGACGGCGGCTCTGCCGCCTGGCGCGCCCCCAGGATGCGCAGGATCTCATCGCGAACGCGCTCGCCAGAGAGGGCGGCGGCCGCAGCGGCGTGGCGCCGCAGGGCCTGCTCGGTGGCGGCGTCCAGCTCGAGGCCGAAGCGCGTTGCGAATCGAACCGCGCGCAGCAGCCGGAGAGCGTCCTCAGCGAAGCGCTCAGACGGATCGCCGACGGCACGCAGCACGCCGTCCCGCAGGTCCGCCGCTCCGCCGTACGGGTCGACCAGCAGTCCCTGGCGTGCACCAAGGTCATGCGGGACCCAGCCGATCGCGTTGATGGTGAAGTCCCTTCGGCTGAGATCCTCCTCGAGCGAACCGCCCCATCGCACCTCGTCCGGTCGACGTTGGTCGCGATAGCCGGCTTCGACCCGGAAGGTGGTCACCTCCACCGAGACGGGGCCGGGGTTGGCCCGCACGGTGACCGTGCCGAACGGATTCTCCCAGGTCGCGCCGGGAAAGAGGCTCGCGACCTCCTCGGGGGGAGCGGAGGTCGCGATGTCCCAGTCACCGGGCGGGCCGCCTCGCAGGAGATCGCGCAGCGACCCGCCTACCAGGGCCGCCTGGTGGCCGGCATCGGTCAAGCGGGAGAGCACGCCGACGACCGCGTCAGGGAGCTCGCTCAGCTTGAGCGCCCGCCCGTCAGCGGAGCCTGTCGGCATCGGTCCGGAGCGATTCAGCTCCGTGCGTCGCTGAGGAACAGATAGCTCCGCCAGGGATCGTTCTGCTCGTCCGCGAGGTAGCTGCCGAACAGGTAGCGCACGTCGGCGCGCGGCGCTCGAGGCTCGCGCATGAGCGTCATGCGCGCCTCGACGAGCGTCTTGGAGCCCTTGCGGTGGTTGCAGTTGCGGCAGGCCGCCACCAGGTTCTCCCATTCATGCCGTCCGCCGCGGTGCTTGGGCGTCACGTGATCGATGGTCAGGTCGCGGCTGGAGGCACCGCAGTACTGGCACGTGTGGCGGTCCCTCGCGAAGACCTCACGGCGCGACAGCTTGACCCGCGGCCGAGGACGCTTGACCAGGTAGATCAGGCGGATCACCGAGGGAGCGGCGATCGCCAGCGTGGGCGTGTGGATGACCTGGTGGTTCCGTTCCAGCAGCTCCGCCTTGTCGGCGCCGAGCAGGGTGAAGGCGCGCCTGATGTCGCAGACGTTGAGGGGCTCGTAGTTTTGGTTGAGGACCAGGACTGGTGCGTTGAACACGCGGCGCCTCCGAGGGGCCGAATTCTAGCCGACAACGGTCAGGCCCTTGGCAAGGGACCCTGAGCACGGCGGCGGTACAATCCGCGCTGCAATGACCACCATCGAAACCTCCACCTGGACGACGAAGGTCGGCCTCGCCCGGATGCTGGCGGGCGGCGTGATCATGGACGTCGTCACCGCCGACCATGCCCGCATCGCACAGGAAGCCGGCGCCGTCGCGGTGATGGCCCTCGAGCGCGTCCCCTCGGACATCCGCAAGTTCGGCGGCGTGGCCCGCATGAGCGACCCCAAGCTGATCGAGGAGATCAAGGCCGCGGTCACCATCCCGGTCATGGCCAAGTGCCGCATCGGTCACTTCGTGGAGGCGCAGATCCTCGAAGCGCTCGAGGTCGACTACATCGACGAGAGCGAGGTGCTCACGCCGGCCGACGAGGAGCACCACATCGACAAGCACCAGTTCCGCGTGCCGTTCGTGTGCGGCTGCCGGGACCTCGGCGAGGCGCTGCGCCGCATTGGTGAGGGCGCGGCCATGATCCGCACCAAGGGAGAGGCGGGGACCGGCAACATCGTAGAGGCGGTGCGCCACATGCGCGCGGTCCAGAAGGGGATCCGCCAGCTGCACGGAATGCGGCCCGACGAGCTGTTCGCGGCGGCCAAGGAGCTCCGCGCGCCCATTGACGTCGTGCAGCGCACCGCCGAGCTCGACGAGCTCCCGGTCCCCAACTTCTCCGCGGGAGGCGTCGCGACCCCGGCGGATGCAGCCTTGATGCGCCAGCTCGGTGCGCAGGCGGTCTTCGTGGGGAGCGGCATCTTCAAGAGCGCGAGCCCCGAACGGTACGCACAGGCGATCGTCAAGGCGACCACGCACTACGACAACCCCGAGATCCTGGCCGAGGTGAGCGCCGGACTCGGTGAGCCGATGCACGGGCTGGAGCTTGGCGAGATCCCCCTCGAGGAGCGCCTGGCGGTTCGCGGTTGGTAGACGGACCGATGGCGTCGCAGGGCTCCGGGCGGCGCGCGCGAGTCGGGGTGCTGGCCGTGCAGGGCGCCGTGGACGAGCACCTCCGAGCCATCCGAGATGTGGGCGCCGAGCCGGTCGAGGTGCGCCTGCCGCGGGATCTCGCGGGGCTGGACGCATTCATCCTTCCCGGCGGCGAGAGCACCACGATGCGCAAGCTGATCGACGCCTACGGCCTGCGCGAGCCGATCCTGGCCCTCGCCAGCGCCGGAGCACCGATGCTCGGCACATGCGCCGGCATGATCCTGCTGGCGGACCGCATCGCGGAGGGTGACGAACCGGTCCTTCCGCTCCTCGACGTGGAGGTCAAGCGCAACGCATACGGCCGCCAGCTCGACAGCTTCGAGGCGGACATCTCGATGCCGATCATTGGCGAGGAGCCGTTGCACGGGGTCTTCATCCGCGCCCCGGTGGTGAGCGCCGTTGGCCCCGCGGCAGAGGTGCTGGCGGTCGACCCCGACGGACAACCCGTCGCCGTGCGCCAGGGCAAGGTGCTGGCCACCGCCTTCCACCCGGAGCTGACCGGTGACCGACGGCTGCATCGGCTGCTGGTCGCGATGGTCGGAGCCGTGGCCGGCGAGCGGTCATGACCGCCCAGACC
>VBGQ01000126.1 GCA_005882055.1 Chloroflexota bacterium | reverse complement strand
CTGCCAAATGGGGTCGGGTCGATGGTCGAGACGGACGAGCGACGATGACCAGCGCCGAGAAGCGACGGTCCACGCACGGCGAGAAGCGGCTGACCTTTCCGAACCCGATGCTCGTGGTGGTGTCGGGGCCCTCCGGGGTCGGCAAGAGCACCATCGTCGCCGACCTGGCCCGCGCCCACCCACAGGTGGTCCCCATCGTGACTGCCACGACGCGGCCGCGGCGTCCCGAAGAGATCGACAAGGTGCACTACCACTTCCTCGCGCCCGAGGCGTTCGACGACCTTCGCTCCCGCGGCGGCCTGCTCGAAGCCGCCGAGGTGCACGGCAACTGGTACGGCACGCCGGTCCAGCAGGTGCGCGGCATCCTCGCTGCGGGGCGCGATGCGATCCTGACCATCGATCCGCAGGGTGCACGCTCGGTGCGGGGCCTCGTCCCAGACGCACTGCTCATCTTCGTGATGCCTCCCTCCATCGAGGACCTCAATGAACGGCTCGTCCATCGCGGTTCCGAGTCTGAGGAGGCACTTGCGATCCGCCGACGCAACGCGGAGATGGAGATGGCCACCTCGGGAGACTACGACTACGTGATCGTCAATGAGACCGGCCATCCCGAGGAGGCCGCCGAGCAGATCTGGGAGATCGTGCAGACCGAGGCGCGCCGTGAGCCCCCGCGCCAGCCCCGCGTCTGAGCTGACCGCGCGCGTCGCCGCCGTCGCCGTCGACGCCCTGGCAGATCGGCCGGAGCGGACCTTCAGCTATCTCCTCCCCGAAGCCCTCGGCGAGCCGGCACCCGGCTCGCTGGTCCTGGTCCCGTACGGCAACCGATTGGCGCTCGGGTACCTGGTGGATGTCCAGCCGGGCGAGGACCAGCCTGGGGCGCTGAAAGCCGTCGAGGCCGTCGTCTCGGAACCGATGCTGACCCCCGAGCTCCTGGCGCTGGCGCGCGACCTTGCCGTCTACTACCGGGCGCCGATCGGGGGGACGCTGGCCGCCATGCTGCCGCCGGGGCTCGAGTCCCGGCTGCGCCGCCGCTGGCGACTGCTCGATCCAGCGCAGCTGCCTGCCGGGCTCGCCGAGACCGCGGAGCTCGACGAGGACGGGCTGCTCGACGACGCCGAATTGCTGCGGTTCGCACCGGTCCGCGGAGCGCCGGCATGGGTCGAGCGACTGCGTCGATCCCGCGCCATAGCGGCCGCGTGGCGGCTCCAGCCGGCCGAAGTGCGCCCGCAACGAGTGCGGACTCTCCGGCGCCTCCGGGGTGAGCGGCCCGCGCTCCGTCGCGCTCCGCTGCAGCGGGCCATCCTGGAGGCGCTCGGCGACGTGCCGGTCGACCTTCCGCAGCTCGCCGACGTGCTGGGAGTGCCGGCCGGCTCGCTGCTCGCACCTGCCAGGCGGCTTGCCGCCTCCGGGCACGCGGCGCTCGAGTGGCGCGAGGTCACGCGGGATCCGCTCGCGCACCGCGAATCGGCGAGCGGGCTCCGTGCCGATCTCGCCCTGGAACAGGTGCAGGCCCTCGAGGCGATCGGCCGACTCGCTCCCGGCGGGGAGCTGCTGCTGGAGGGCGTCGCGGCATCGGGCAAGACCGACGTCTACCTGGCGGCCATCGCCGAAGTCATCGAGCGGGGGAGCGGAGCGATCGTGCTGGTGCCCGAGGTCTCGCTCGTCCCTCAGCTCGGAGACCGGCTCTCCGGCGCCTTTGGCGACCGGCTCGCCGTCCTGCATTCAGGGCTCAGCGCCGGCGAACGCCACGACTCGTGGTGGCGCATCGTGCGCGGCGAGGTCCGCGTCGTGCTTGGCACGCGGACGGCGATCTTCGCGCCATTGCGGGAGCTGGGCCTGATCGTCGTCGACGAGGAGCACGACGGCGGCTACAAGTCGGATCGGACCCCCCGCTACGACGCGCGCTGGGTCGCGCGCCGGCGTGCCGCCTCGAGCGGGGCGCGGCTGGTCCTCGGCAGCGCGACGCCGGACCTCGTCACGCTGGCCCGGGTGCGCGGCGGGCTCGCCGACCGCGCCCGCCTGGTGGAGCGTCGGGTGGGGGGCACGCCGGAGGTCGACGTGGTCGACATGCGCGCGGAGCTGGCGGGCGGCAACCGCTCGGTCCTGTCGCGAAGCCTGGCGGAGGCAATGGCCGCCCTCGGACCGGACCGTGGACAGGGGATCCTGCTCATCAATCGTCGGGGCGCCTCCACCTTCATCATGTGCCGCGACTGCGGCGAGAGCCTGCGCTGCCCTGACTGCGATCTGCCCTTCGTCTTCCACCTCGCCGATGGCAACCTGCGCTGCCATCACTGCGGCCGTGCCGCATCGGTCCCGCAACGGTGCCCGCACTGCGGATCAGCACGGATCCGGTACTTCGGAGCGGGCACGCAGCGCGTGGAGGCGGAGGTTCGTGACCGATTCCCGTACCTGCGGGTTGCGCGCCTCGACAGCGACGCGCTCGCCGCTCGCCGCGCCTTCGAATCGGTCTACGACGAGTTTCGCGACGGTCGGACCGATGTGCTGGTCGGGACTCAGCTGGTGGCGAAGGGCCTCGACCTGCCCGGCGTCACCCTGGCGGCGGTGATTGCCGCGGATGTGACCCTCAACCTCCCCGACTATCGCGCCGCGGAGCGGACCTTCCAGCTCCTGGCCCAGGTTGCCGGCCGCGCCGGACGCGGTCCACGGCCCGGACGCGTCTTCCTCCAGACCTACGCCCCGGACCATTTCGCGATCCGCGCGGCGGCGCGGCTCGACGTAGATGCCTTTGCCGATGCCGAGCTGGCGCGACGGCGGCTGCTTGGCTACCCCCCGAGCGGGGTCCTCGCGCGCCTGCTCGTTGCCGATCCGGATCAGCGACGTGCGGAGGCCCGCGCCTCCGCCGCGGCCGCCGCCGTCCAGGTGCCCGGCGTCGAGGTCTTCGGACCACTGCCCGCGTACGTCGCACGACGGGCGGGACGCTGGCGGATGCAGGTCGTGCTGCGGGCCGCGGACGCTGCGACGCGTGCGAACGCGTTGACACGGGTCCCGGCTGGGGTGGCGATCGACGTGGATCCGGAGTCGCTGCTGTAGGCGGCTTGCCGGGCGCCATCGGTACAATGCGCCGATGGTCATCCGTCGCATCCTGACCGCCGACGAGCCGATGCTCCGCGAGAAGACGAAGAAGGTCTCGCACTTCGACGCCTCGCTGCATCGGCTGCTGGATGACCTGCTGGAGACCATGCGCGACGCACCGGGCATCGGGCTCGCCGCCAACCAGGTTGGCGTCCCGTTGCGGGTGGCGGTGATCGAGCTCGAGGAGAAGGTCACCGAGCTCATCAATCCGCAGGTGGTGAAGTCGTCGGGCGAGGTGCTCGACTGGGAGGGCTGCCTCTCGATCCCTGGCTTCGTGGCGGAGGTCACGCGTGCCGCCAAGGTGACGGTCAAGGCGCAGGACCGCCACGGCAAGGAGTTCCGGATCAAGGGCGAAGAGCTGCTGGCCCGGGCGCTGCAGCACGAGATCGACCACTTGAACGGGGTGCTCTACATCGACTACCTCGAGTCGCTCGAGGAGCTCGTCCCGGTTGGCGAGCATCCGAGTGGCGTGGAGGAAGGGCAGGCCGCCGGCATCTAGTGGCGCGCATCGGCTAGTGGCGCGCATCGGTCGCGTCATCTTCCTGGGAACGGGGACGTTCGCCGTTCCGCTGCTGCGCCGACTGCCGGAGCTGACAACCGAGCTGCTGGTCGTCTCGACTCCCGATCGTCCCGCCGGGCGCGGTCTCAAGCCACGCCCATCGCCGGTCGCCGAAGCCGCCCGCGCCCGGGACCTCGACCTCGCCACCCCCGAGCGCCTGCGGTCGGACGAGGGTCGCGCCATCGTCCGAGACTTCGCGCCAGACGGGCTGCTGCTCGCTGCATACGGACAGCTGGTTCCGGGCGAGATCCTGGAGACCGGCCGCCGCCCGCCGCTAAACGTCCACCCGTCGCCTCGACGCGGGCCCGATCGTCGCCCAATGGCCCGTCGCTCTGGGTGGCCGCGAGACGACACCCGAGCTCCAGCGTCGGCTCGCCCAGCTCGCCGCGGACGAGGTGCCCGCCGAGCTGGTTCGCTGGGCCGATGGCGACCTCTCCGCCATTCCCCAGGACGAGCACGCGGCCACGCCGGCGCCGTCGTTCCGCAGGGACGATGGATGGATCGATTGGCGGCGGCCTGCCCAGGTCATCGACCGCCAGGTCCGTGCCCTGCAGCCGTGGCCGGGCGCCTGGACCACGCTCGATGGTCGACGGCTCCACGTCCGCCAGGCGCGCGCGGTTGCCGGGGTGAGCGGGGTGCCCGTCGGATCGGTGCTTCCCGGCGAGCCGCCGCGCGTTGCCGCGGGCTCCGGCGCGCTCGAGCTCGAGGTGGTGCAGCCCGAGGGACGCCCGGCGATGCCGGCTGGAGACTGGCGGCGGGGACAACGCGACCACCTCCTGCTGGGAACCTCGGCACCCGATTGAGCGGGCCGGCCGCCCTCCGGCTCCCGGCAGGGACGACGGCTATACTCGCCGCACTTCCCTCCAGGAGGTGGAAGTACCGAGATGAACTTTGGGATCTACATCCTGCTCGTGCTGCTGCCGAGCGTGCTTATCACTGGCTGGGCCGCGTATCGGGTGCGGAGCACGTACGCGAAATGGGCGAAGGTCGACTCCGGCATCAACCTGGATGCGTTCTCCACGTCTCCCAGTCGGTGGCGGCGGCTGCGCAGGGGTCCTACGACCCACGGCGTGCGGTGGTCAACGTTCCGGGCGACGGCCAGCCCCACCTCTCGGTGGCCGCCGCCGCGGTGATCGCCCACGAGGTGGGCCACGCCCTGCAGGACCGACAGAAGGACCCCTGGATGACCGCGCGGATGGCCATCGTTCCAGCGGTCCAGTTTGGCTCGGGGGTCGCCCCGTGGCTGATCATCGGCGGGCTCTGGCTCAACCTGCTCGGCCTCGCGTGGGTCGGGCTGATCGCATTCGCCGCGGCGGTGGTTTTCACCTTCGTCACCCTGCCCGTCGAGATCGGCGCCTCGGGCAAGGCGCTGGCCTTCGTTTCGAGCCTGGGGATGGTGGGGGAGCGAGAGGCTGGCGCTCGCGACGTGCTGAAAGCAGCGGCCTGGACCTACGTGGCTGCTGCGCTGTCCGCCCTGCTCACCTTCCTCTACTACCTGATGCTGATCGTGGGGCGCCGTGACTGAGCTGACGCTCGCCGGACCGCGTCCGGCGATCAGCGATGTCGCGCAGGACCAGCTCGCCGCGTGGCTCGTCGCCCGCGGCGAGCCCGCGTATCGGGCCAGCCAGATCCTGGCCGGCGTCTACCGAGCCCAGGCGCGGCGTTTCGAAGACCTGACCGACCTTCCGGTCGGCCTGCGGGCCGCCCTGGATGCCGGTTTTCATTTCTCGACGATTGTCGCCTCCCACGTCCTGGACGCGGACGGGGGCCTCACTGCCAAGGCGGTGCATGAGCTGCATGACGGACAACGCATCGAATCGGTCCTCATGCGCACCCCGGCAAGCGCACGTCAAGCGGCTCGAACCACGATCTGCATCTCCAGCCAGGCTGGCTGCGCGGTTGGCTGCCCATTCTGCGCGACGGGTCAGGCGGGCTTTGGGCGGCAGCTCAGCGCGGGCGAGATCGTCGACCAGGTGCTTCACTGGCACCGCGCGCCGTGGCTGGCGCTCGGTCCCGATTGGCGGCCCGGCGCGGCCGCGGGGCATTACAACATCGTGTTCATGGGCATGGGTGAGCCGCTCAACAACGTTCCCGCGGTCTTCGAGGCCGTTCGGCTCCTGAACGACTCGGGTCGGTTGGGGATTGGTGCGCGACACATCACGGTGAGCACCTCGGGCGTCGTGCCTGGCATGGGCCGCATGATCGACGAGCTCCCACAGGTGAACCTGGCGATCAGCCTGCACGCCGCGGACGACGAGCTCCGCGACGAGCTGGTTCCGATC
>VBGQ01000125.1 GCA_005882055.1 Chloroflexota bacterium | reverse complement strand
TGCGCATGGCGACGACCTCCTACGATTCCTGGGTCCCTCCTGGCGACATGATGAGGTCATCGGTCAATCAGGTTGCCGACAGGTCAGAGCGCACCCGCGAACGTTGCGAAGCCAATCATCCCGACCGCGTAGAGCGCCAATGCGATGGCGGAGTCGACCCCAATCGGTCCAATCCGACGCTGAGGACGGGCGATCAGGCCCCACACGAACACCACCGTCAGCAGGATTCCCAGCCCGGTGAGGTAGATGTCGACAGCGGTGATCTCCGGGAGGATCGCGCGTCCTGCCAGCAGTGACGCCCACAGGAACAGGACCGGCAGGAAGGCGTTGCCGCCGAAGATGTCGCTGACCGCCAGCTGGTAGTCGCCCATGCGGACCGACGCGATCCCGGTGCTGATCTCCGGCAGCGAGGTCGAGGCAGCCAGGACCGTCGCACCAAACACGACGCCGGAGAGGCCGAGCCCACCGGCCAGCCGCTCCCCGCTCTGCTCGAGCAGCAGCCCCGCGACGAGCGTGACGACCGAGGCAACAGCGAAGCGCAGCACCACCCCCTGCGGGCCCACGCGCATGGCACGCGAGGCGCGCATCTCCTTCGCGTGGCCGCGGCGCACCTCCTGGCCGTCGGGCGCGTTGCCGGCAGCGTGCCAGGGGAGCGTGGTCCGCGAGCGGGCGATCAACCACAGCCCGCCCACCCAGATGCCGGCGATGAGCAGCTCGCCTGGTCCGACGCGCCCCAGCACGAACGTTCTTGGAATGAAGTGGCCCATCACCGAGACGATCAGGACGGCGATCACCAGTGCCCCTTCCAGCACCAGCACCAGCGAGGCTGCGCGATACGTGAGTGGTGGTCCGCTTCGCAGGCTGGCGTCGAGCACCACCAGCACCATGGTCTGGATGGCGATGCCGCCCAGGATGTTGCCGATGGCGATCCCCAGGTCGCCGCTGACGGCCGCACCGGTGGTGATCGCGATCTCCGGCAGGTTCGTGGTGATGGCCAGGATCAGCAGACCGCCGATCGCCTCCCCGAACCCGAAGCGGCGATCAAGCGCGTCGGTGGTCTCCGAGAGCCAGATGCCCGCCAGCCAGACGGCGGCAGCGGAGCCGATGAACAGCGCCCCGGCCAACAGCATCGACGCGCCGGCGAACATGCCTCTAGGCTAGCCGCTCGTGGAATCGCGCTGGGTCGCCCTCGACGTGGGCGAGACGCTGATCGATGAGAGCCGCGTCTGGTCGGTCTGGGCTCAGGTGCTGGGCATTCCACGTCTCACCCTGATGGCGGCGCTCGGTGCCGAGGTCGCGCTGGGGGAGGACCACGTCCAGGCCTTCGACCTGGTCGGCGTGCCGGACTGGCGCGACCACTGGGAGGAGGTCGAGCGGGTCTACGGTGGCTTCACGGCCGATGATTGCTATCCCGACGCCCTGCCAGCCGTGCAGGAGCTGTGCGCCCGCGGCTATCCGGTCCCAATCGTGGCCAACCAGCCGGCGCGTCGCACTCCTGAGCTCCGCGCCATCGGCTTCGACCCGGATGTCATGGCCATGTCCGATGAGATGGGCGTCCACAAGCCCGACCCCGCGTTCTTCAGCCGCGCGCTGGAGCTCATGGGCGTGACCGATGCGAGCAGCGTCGCCTACGTGGGCGACCGCGTCGACAACGACGTGCTCCCCTCGGCGGCCTGCGGAATGCGCGCGATCTGGATTCGCCGCGGGCCGTGGGGCGTCATCCAGGAGCTGCCCGAGGAGGCTCGCGCCGACACGATGGTGGTTGCCACGCTCTCGGAGATGGTCAGCCGCATCGACGACGCCTGGGGCTGACCCGTATCCTGTCGTCCGGCCGCCTGTCCGGCGACGCGGCGTGGCGTCGCGCCGATACCCCGACGCCTCGGTGGAGACTGCGCAAAGGCGCAGTCTCGCGTTGTGTGAGGGTCGGTGGTGCAGGCTTCGACGACCATTGGCGCGCTCGAGATCTTCGTAGCGCTGCTGGCTGTCGCCAGCGGGGTGGCGCTCCTCACCCGACGGCTGACCGCGGTGCCATACAGCGAGGCCCTCGTGATCCTGGGGGTCGCGGTGGCGGCCCTGCGGCCGCCCGTGGAGGCGACCATCGAACCGGACCTGATCCTGGCGGTCCTGCTGCCCGCGCTCGTCTTCGAAGCCGCCTACCGCACCGACATTCGGATCCTCGCGGCCAACCTGCCGGCCGTTGCGCTGCTCGCGATCCCAGGGGTGCTCATCAGCGCCGCCGCCGTGGCGCTCGTGCTGGAGCTGCTGACCGGATTGCCGTTCGGCCTCGCCTTCCTTGTGGGGACCATGCTCGCCGCGACGGATCCCGCGGCGATCCTTTCCGTGGTGGGGCGTCTTGGAGTTCCCCGCTCATTGACCACCCTGGTCGAGGCCGAGAGCCTCTTCAACGACGGAACCGGCATCGTCATCTTCGTGCTCGCCCTGCAGGCCCTGGACACCGGCCTGGATGGCGGGCAGATCGTGGTTGGCCTCGTGGTCACCACGGTGGTTTCCAGCGCCATCGGCGTCGGGGTGGGATTCGTCACCTCTCGTCTGATGGCCGGCATCGAGGACCACCTCATTGAGCTGACGCTGTCGATGGTCGCCGCCTACGGGAGCTACCTCGCGGCCGCGCAGCTGGGCCAATCGGGATTGATCGCGACGGTGGCCTGCGGCCTGGTGCTGGGCACCTACGGCCGCCGGGTCGGGATCAGCCGGCGGGCGGCTGAGGCGATCGACACCGTCTGGGAGTTCCTCGCTTTCCTGGGCACCACGCTCGTCTTCCTGCTCATCGGTCTGGCGATCGGACTGCCCCAGCTGATCGCCAGCGCGGGCGCCGCGGGCGCGGCTTTGGTCGCCCTGATCGTGGCGCGCGCCGTCGTGGTCTACGGCCTGCTGGGAGGCGCCGCGGGGATCCTGACCAGGATCGGATGGATGCGCGCCGTGCCGCGAGGTTGGCTGCACCTGGTTGCTTGGTCGGGGCTGCGTGGCGCGGTCTCGGTCGCGCTGGCGTTGTCGCTGCCCCCCGGGCTGCCGCAGCGCGAGACCCTGCAGGGGATCGTCTTTGGCTGCGTCCTGTTCACCTTGCTGCTGCAGGGAACGAGCTCGCAGCTCCTCGTCAGCCGCATGCGCCTGGAGCGCGACCCGGCGTGACCGATGCGGGTCGCGGCGCCGGCCCAGAGGATGGAGAGGGGCCCCTCCGGAGAGGGACCCCTCCTAAGCCTTGAGAGTGGCGGCTATTCTCCGTTGGGCGTCACCGGGACGACGGCCTTCTGATAGGACATCCCCTTGGTGTCTCCGGTCAGTCCCGCGAGCGCGGCCTGGGCCAGATCGGTCCGATACGCCCAGCTTGCCGGATCGCCCTTGAGGATCTTGAAGTCCTTGCTGATCTGCACCGTCTGGTTCCAGGCGGCTGGATCGAGCATGCCAATCCCATTGGGTGAGGGCCAGATGAGCGCGTTGATCTCGTTCATCTGCCAGGTCTGGTGACCCTTGCCCAGGATGGTGCCCTGGTTCAAGGTGATGTCGACGCAGTCTGCGGCATTGTCACGGCAGTACATCCAGCCCTTGAACGACGCCCGCAGGAAGCACGTCGCGATCTTGGTGTTGTCAACGCCATTGGTCTGCGCCTCGAGCCAGCTCTTCCGGGCGATGACATGGTCCTGGAGCATGGCCGTGCCGAGGGTGTTGAAGTCGAGGATGTTGAGGTCATCCATGCTGTAGAGCTTCCCGGTCTTGGGATTCGTCTTCTCCAGCAGCTGGGCGAGCTCGTTGTAGGTCATCGCCTCGGCAGTGTCGATGTCCCGGTTTAGCAGGGGATCCATGTTGAAGTCCTGCGTCACCTTGGTGTAATCGCTGTCGGTGAGCCCGGCCTTGCGGGCGGCGGCGGTGACCTCGTACTCGTTGCCGAAACCCCAGGCCCCGACCTTCTTCCCCTTCCAATCGGTGGGGTTCGTGATATTGCTGTCCTTCCAGCTGACCTCCAGCGTCCCCGATC
>VBGQ01000092.1:20399-29076 GCA_005882055.1 Chloroflexota bacterium | reverse complement strand
GCGGCGGACGGTCGCTGGTCACGCTGCCGGCTGCTGATGATCCCGAGGTCCTCGCCGCCGCCCTACCCGTGCTCGGGGAGCTCTTGCAGCCGATCGGTCCATTGCGGGAGCTGGTCATCGAGCGCGTCGATCGCGACCCCGTGGCGACATCCCCGCTGGCGGAGCCGTTGCGCGCGATCGGCTTCCGCCAGGCGTACCGCGGCTGGGTGCTGAGAGCAGCAGGGCCCAGCTCGGGGTCGGCAGCGATTCGGACCTGATCAGTAGGGTCCGGCGACGGGGTTCACTGAATCAGCGACGAGCTCACTGCGACATGTCAGCACGACGGCGACCGGATCTTGCTCTCCGCCTCCGAGCGGGACGCAGTCGCGTGCGGCCGGATCGTCCAAGTGGGCCACCACTTCAACCCATTGCCCCCGAGGCGGCATCGCCACGCCAGACGCCGGGTCGATGCTGATCTGCAGCCCGGCGCCTTCGAAGCCAGCGCTCTCGGAGATGACCAGGTTGTTGTAGGACAGGCCCTGACAGATCAGCCAAGCCGGGTTTGGCGCTACCGCCCCGCACGTCCCGCCCAGCCCTGCGTCAGGCGGTATCTCCGGAAACCACGCGCGGAAGCGTATCGGGGTCGACCGATAGCATGCCAGCCGCTCCAGCGGGGTCATTCCACGGGTGACGAGAGTCTCGACGTTCATGGGCGATGCCGGACAGGGCAGGGTTGTTGCTTCGAGCCAGGGTTGGCCGTCAGGCGGGCCGGCAGCCACCCATCCCAGCCCAATCGAGCTGCAGGGGGCGAACGGGGTGGTCTGCGCGGGTGGTTCGCAGCCCGTATTGGCCGGCAGCCCCAACCCAGAGAGCTGGTACCAGGCATAGCCGTCTGCGCTGACCGGCCCGGCCACGACGAACCCCAGCTGACCCTTGTCGATCGTACCCAGCGCGACAGCGCCGGTTGTCGGCTCCGTGCGCACCGTCAGACCGTCGACGGTCGACCTCGCGAGGCCGTCGATCACAATGCCGGCGGTTGACGGTGACGAGTTGGGAGATGGCCGGGGTGTCGTGCTCGGCGGGGTAGGAGCCGCGGAAGGTGTCCCTTCCAGACTCGCGATCGGCTGCACGCTCGGCGCTGGCGAAACCTCGACAGTCAGCCAGGGCGGCTTGAGCAGACCGCTGCCGACCGCAGCTCCCACCGCCAGGACGCCGACGAGCAGGGCTGCCGCCACGAGCAGCAGCATCGGGCGGCTGCCGCGCGAGTAACCGGCCTGCCGAGACAGCTTCTCAAAGAGCCGATCGGCGAACGCGTCATCCGGGTACGCCGGCTCATCAATTTGTCGCAGCAGCTGGGTGAGCTGGTCGTCACGCATCGGTCTGGCCCTCATAGGCGGCTCGGAACGATTCTCGGGCACGGCTGAGCATGGATTCGGTCGCTGATTCGCTCCGATGAAGGAGTCCGGCGATCTCGCGGACGGGAAGCTGGTCGAGGTAGCGCAGCATCAACGCGAGGCGCTGATCTGGGAGAAGCTTCGTGAGGGCTTGCTGGACTGCCTCACGTTCGTCGCTCTCACGCCAGGCATTTGACTCGAGGTCGGTGCGGGCGTTGATCAATCTGAGATGACGAGCGGCGCCCCGCATGTCGTGGCGTACGTGGTCCACGAGCCGATTGCGGCCGATCGCGCAGATCCAGGTCACCGGATCCGATCGACCCTCGAAGCGGCGGCGGTTGCGAATCGCTTCGACAAACGCCTCCTGGGTGATCTCCTCGGCGAGCCCCTCGTCACCGCAGCGCGCCAGCAGGTATCGATACACGCGGGGCAGCGCTTCGTCGTACCAGGTGCGGAAGCGGACCGGATCCCTGACGAGCGCTTCAAGCGAGATGGGATCACCGGTAGCCCGGACGGGTGTCATGCCCTCGTTCCCTGCGCGTTCGATTCCAAATGTCACGCAAGGTTAGACGCGCGAGACGGGCGAAATCCTTCGCGGCGGGAGCCGCAAGCCGGCGGAATAACGTGCGGGGGGCACGCAAATGTCCCGAAGGAACCCTGCCAACGGCCCCTTGATGCAATCTCCAGGGTCGCGGCCCGGCTCCTCCGGGACGCCACCAACGTTACGGCCCACGGGCGCTGCCGCCAAGGGGACTTGTCCACGAATTTCGCCGGTAGGTCGCCGAGTTGTCCACCATCCATCCACACAAAACCCCACCACGCCGGTTTGGTTCATTGACGGAGGACGACGTCCTGGCGGTACGTGGGCAGCTGAACATTCAAGCCCAGATCCCCGCGGATCCGTTCCGCGAAGGCGCTCGCGGCATCCGGGTCGCCGTGCACCACGAAGATCGTCTTGGGGCGGCCGTCGGAGGCGGCCGTGCCGCCGGCGCCCGCGAAGTTCCGCACCCAATCCTCGAGCTCGTGCTCATCCGCGTGTGCAGAGAACCCAGAGATCGATCGGACCTTGCAATTGACGGGGAATTTCTGGCCGTCGATCCGCGCCTCCTTCGCCCCGTGCTGAATCGCGTATCCCAGGCTGCCCTGCCCTTGATAGCCGATGAACAACAGCATCGAGGCGGGGTCGGGGAGGAAGTCCTTGAGGTGGTGCAGGATCCGTCCGCCGGTCAGCATCCCCGACGAGGCGACGATCATGAACGGCTTGGGATTCGTGCGGATCGCCTTTGACTGGTCCGCGTCGTTGGTGAACTCCTCGCCCGGATACTCGAGCGGCGAGCCGCCGGAGCGGATGAGGCCGGCCGTCTCCTCGTCGTAGTCCTCCGGATGCCGCATGTAGACGTCGCTCGCCCGGCTGGCCATGGGCGAGTCGAGGAAGAGCGGCAGCTTCGGGATCCGCCCGTTGCGCAGCAGCTCATCGAGCTCCCAGACCAGCTCCTGGGTACGGCCGATCGCGAACGACGGGACCAGGAGCACGCCGTTCCCGTTGGCGACCTCGCTGACGGCAGCGGCCAGGTCATTGACCGCCTGCTCCATCGGTCCGTGCTCGCGGTTCCCGTAGGTCGATTCGACCAGGACGAAGTCCGCGTGGCTGATGGGCGTCGGATCGCGAAGGATGGGAGTGTCCCGGCGGCCCAGGTCTCCGGAGAAGACGACGGTCAGCGGCCCGCCTGCGTCCTCGACCGTCAGCTCGATGATCGCGCTGCCCAGGATGTGGCCCGCGTCATGGAACTTGGCGCTGATGCCCGGGGCGACCTGCAGCGACTCCTCGTAGGCGACCGGGTGAAAGAGCTGAACGGTCGAGTCCACGTCGGACGGGTGATAGAGGGCCGCGCGGCTCATGGTTATCGCCTCGGGGTCCGCGGCGCGCAGCCGGGCCGGCATGCCGGGATCGTCCCGCTCGACCGCGGTCTCCTCCTCGGCCGTGTCTGCCGCGCCCGCTGCTTCGGGATGGTGACGCAACCACCGGGCCTCTCCCTCCTCCTGGAGCTTGGCCGAGTCGCGCAGCACGATCTCGGTCAGGTCCAGCGTTCCGCCCGTGGCGTGGATGGGCCCGCTGAAGCCCGCCTTCACCAGCGATGGGATGCGGCCGCAGTGGTCGAGATGCGCGTGGGTGAGGAGCAGCGCGTCGACGCTATGCGCGTCGTAAGCAAGGGGCATGCGGTTACGGGCGACCTCGCTGGGCGAACCCTGGAAGAACCCGCAATCGACGAGGATGCGCCGGTCGCCGGCGGTAACGAGATATTGGCTACCCGTCACCGTCTCGACCGCACCGAGGAACTGGATGGCGATCGTCATGATCGGAAGTATGGCCACTCCGTCGCCCGTATCATCGGGGCGATGCCGTTTCCCATCGAGCCGCCGGTCGAGCCGATGCTCGCCAAGCCCACGCCCGAGATTCCCACGACCCCCGGCTGGATCTTCGAGCCCAAGTGGGACGGCTTCCGGGCCCTCGTCTTCCGTGATGGGCACGAGGTCTACATCCAGTCGCGCGACCTGAAGCCCCTCAACCGCTACTTCCCCGAGCTCGAGGAGCCCCTGCGCACGCTGGGCGGACCGGAGGCCCGTTTCGTGCTCGACGGCGAGGTGGTCATCGCGCACGACGAGGGGGGCCTCGACTTCGATGCCCTGCTGCTGCGCATCCACCCCGCCGCCAGCCGGGTCGCGATGCTTGCCCGCGAATCACCGGCCTCCTACGTCGCCTTCGACTGCCTGGCCGATGGAGCCGATGACCTCCGAGCGGCCCCCTTCGCGGAGCGCCGGCGCCACCTGCTGGCGATCATGGCCACGCCGCCGCCATCGGTCCATCTCACGCCTTCGACCGAGGATCCCGCCACCGCCCAGCACTGGTTCAAGGACTTCGAGGGAGCGGGGCTCGACGGTGTGATTGCGAAGCGCGCCGACCAGCCCTATCAGCCGGGCAAGCGCGAGATGGCGAAGATCAAGCACCTGCGGACCGCTGACTGCGTGGTCGCCGGCTTCCGCTGGCACAAGAACGGGCCGGGGACCCTTGTCGGTTCGCTGCTACTGGGGCTCTGGAACGACCACGGCCAGCTGCAGCACGTGGGCGTGACCGCGTCGTTTTCTACCGCAAAACGGGCCGAGCTCGTGAAATTCTTGGAGCCGTATCGGCGCGGCGCCCTCGACGGCCACCCATGGCGCGAATGGCGGGAGTGGGAGGAGCAGGCGGCCGCTCAAGGCCGGCGGATGCCGGGTGCCACGAGCCGCTGGAACCGTGGCAAGGACCTCTCGTGGGAACCGCTTCGACCCGAACTGGTCGCGGAAGTCGCTTTCGATCACCTGCAGGGGGATCGGTTCCGGCACGGCACCACGTTCCAGCGCTGGCGCACCGACAAGTCGCCCGCCGACTGCCGCTACGACCAGCTGGAAGAAACGCCACCGGCGTTGCTGGCGGATCTGTTCGGGACCTGATCGGGAGTCCCAGAGGGAGCGGCGCTACACTCTCGGCATCCCACGCGCCAGCGTGGCTCGACCGCACCTCGGGAGGTCCCCAGTTGACCGTCACTGATACGAACGCGCTCGTCGACGAGATCGCCAATCGCTTCTGGGAGAAGATCCTGGAGCTCGATCCGGTCCAGGCCACCATCCTGGGCGACGATCGCTTCGACGACCGCCTGCCCGATCTCAGCCCAGAAGGGCGCGCCAAGGAGGCAGCTCTCTCTCGCGAGGTGCTCGCGGAGGCCGAGACGATCGGGCGGGACGAGCTCGAGACCGAGGGCGTGATCACCCGCGACATGCTGATGCTGATCGCGCGCAACGCGCTCGAGGCGCAGGAACGCAAGCTCTACCAGCTGGCCGTTGACCACATCTGGGGCGTCCAGACCATGCCGGTGCTGATCGCCCAATACCAGAAGGCGGACTCGACCGAAGGCCTGGAGAAGCTCCTCAAGCGCTACGCGGCCTATCCGACGCTGATCGACCAGCAGATCGAGACGCTGCGCGAGGGGATTCGCCCAGGTGTCCGACGACGCCGCCCGTGAGCGAGTCCATCAGGCCGCGCACGACGTCCTGTATCCAGCGATCCAGCGCTACCGCGACTTCCTGGCAGACGAGTACGAGGCGCGCGCCCGGCCGATGCCCGGCATCTCGTCGACACCCGACGGGGAGGCGGCGTATCGGCTCGCGATCCGCATGCAGACCACCCTCGATGCCAGCCCGGAGGAGGTCCATGCGTTTGGCCTCGACGACTTGGAGTGGATCGAGCGGGACAAGGACACGATTGCCCGAGGCCTCGGGCATGCGGATCGCATCGCGCTCGACGCGGCCCTGGCGGACGACCCTGCCAACCACACCAATGACCCGCAGGAGCTCGTCCGGATGGCGCAGGCACAGACCGAGCGCGCGTTCGCAGCGGCGCCACGCTTCTTCGGCCGGCTGCCCAAGGCGGACTGCAAGGTGGTCGCGGTCGAGGAGTATCGCGAGCGGGAATCGCCGCCGGCGTTCTACATGCCACCGAGCATCGACGGCACGCGACAGGCGCAGTACTACCTGAATACCTACCAGCCGCACGACCGGCTGCTCCACAAGGTCGCGGCAATCACCTTCCACGAGGCGACACCCGGCCACCATTTCCAGATCGGGATCGAGATGGAGCTCGATCACCTGAACGCCTTCCGGCGCTACGGCTCGCGGCTCGCGGGCGCTGCGTTCGCGGAAGGTTGGGGCCTGTACGCGGAACGCCTCGCCGACGAGATGCAGCTGTACGCCTCCGAGACCGAGCGCGTCGGCATGCTCGAGACCCAGGCCTTCCGCGCGGCTCGGTTGGTCGTCGACTCCGGACTCCACGCGATGGGCTGGGATCGCGAGCGCGCCATCCGCTTCATGCACGAGCGCGGGACGCTGCCCATCGTCGATGCGGAGATCGAGGTGGACCGATACACCATCTGGCCCGGCCAGGCGCTCTCCTACAAGCTCGGGCAGCGCGAGATCGAGCGCGCGCGTGACGAGGTCTCAGGCCGCATGAGTGAGCGCTTCGATGTTCGGGCCTTCCACGACCAGGTGCTCGCTCACGGGTCTGTTCCATTGCAGACCCTGCGGCGGGAGATTCCCGGTTGGGTGGAGGCGGAGGTCGCAGCGCGCAGCGGCAGCTGAGCCCGTTCAGGTGAAGGCGCCCGAATCGGTCGTGCTCGAAGGCGATCACGTCAGGCTTGAACCGTTGGGCGAGCAGCATCGCGAGGACCTGGTGGCCGCCGCGGCCGAAGACCCGGATACGTTCCGGTTCATGGGCACCAACATCGCGGCGCACGGCTGGGACGCGTGGCTCAACGAGGCCCTGGGCGGCGTCGCCGAGGGCCGCTATGTCGCCTGGGCGACGGTGGACCGCGACACGGGCCGCGCAGTGGGTTCGACTCGTTTCGGCGACATCTCGCCGGCGGATGGGCGGGTCGAGATCGGTTGGACCTGGATCGCGCCGTCCCACCAGCGAACGGCCGTCAACACCGAGGCGAAGCTTTTGCAGCTTTCATACGCCTTCGACGAGCTCGGAGCCACGCGAGTCGCATTGAAGACCGATGGGCGCAACCTCCGGTCACAAGCCGCGATCGAACGGCTGGGCGCGGCCCGCGAAGGCGTCCTCCGCCGGCACATGCGCCTGCCGGACGGCTATCTGCGCGACACGGTCTACTACTCGATCCTCGCCGACGAGTGGCCCGCAGTGAAAGCTCGCCTCGAGGAACGGTTGCGGGGCGACTGATCGACCGATCGTGAGAGAGGAGCCATGGCATGCAGACGGTGGGAATCGTGCTGAACGTCGGGCGAGATCAGGCCGAGGCGTTCGAGCGAGGTTTCTGCGAGATGGAGGAACCAATCTGGGCTGACCTCCATGCCCGAGGGGAGTTGGTCATGGCGACCCTCTCGCGCCTCGATATCAGCACCGCGGGGCAGGATGGAGCGGTGCAGTACCTGGTCGTTGCGATCTTCGCGACCGATCGGGGCCACCACCTGCACGACAGCGATCCACGCTTCGAGGACTGGAACCGTCGAGCCGACGCCTATCAGGTTGCCGAACCCCTCGTGTTCGGTGGCGACACGATCGTTCACGCAGGTCCGTAGACTGCGGCGAGATGGACGTCCTGCTCGTTGGATTCATCGCCGGCTGGATCTTTGGTGGCTGGCGGACGGGGTTCCTCAAGCGGCTGATCGGGATCGGTTTCATGGTCATCTCGTTCGTGGTCAGCGCCTACCTTCGCTACCCAATTGGCGCCATCGCCACGACCTTCTTCAAGAGCATCCCGGCCAGCTACGCGAACCTGGTCGGCTACACCATCGCCTTCCCGGTGATCCTGGCCGGGTTGCACCTGGCAAGCGGCGTACTGCTGCGCCGGGTCTCGATGACCGGTGTCACCAAGGAGCTCGACGGGGGGTTGGGCGCCGTGGTCGGCGGCCTCGAGGCAATCCTGATTCTCTCCGCGGTGATCGTGATCCTGGACTCGTATTTCGGGACGGGCACCACGGTCCGGCAGGTGGCCGGCCTGGGCTTCCTCAAGTCGTTCACCGAGGCGTTCAACGGCTCCACGACCGTCCACATCCTGCGCACCACGACCGTTCCAGTCGTGCTCGCGATCCTTGGCCCGCTCCTGCCGAAAGACATCAGATCCTTCGTCCCGACCAGCCTTCCGAAGACCCTCCCGATTCCGGGGAGCTGATCTACCTGCGTGCCGGGCTCGGCGAGCCGAGCGAGCTGTACAGGTAGGCAGTCGCCAGCGACCGGTGGGGCCTCCACGCTTCACTGAGACGGCGAACCTCGCCCTCGCTCGGCATCTTCTCCAGGTCGTAGGCCTGCTGGACGGCCCGCCTGATTCCGAGATCGCCGGCCGGGAGGATGTCCGGGCGTCCCAGCTGCCCGAGCAGGAACATCTCCGCCGTCCATGACCCGATGCCGCGCACGGCGGTCAGCTGCTGGTGCGCCTCTTCGTCGCTGAGGTCCCCCAGCCGGTCGAGCTCCAGGCGACCGTCGAGGGTGCGGGCCGCCAGATCGCGCAGGGACGCGGCCTTGTTTCCTGAAAGACCGATCCCGCGAAGCTCGGTGTCCGACGCGCCCGCGATCGCCGACGCCGGATCGCGATCACCGATGAATGCCTGGAGGCGCCCGAAGATGGCTGCCGCGGCGCGCGTGGCGATCTGCTGGCCGACTATCGCGCGGGCGAGCGATCCGAAATGGTCCAGTGACCACCTTGCCCGCCAGCTTGCAAGGTCCACCGGCTCAAGACGGTCGATCAGGCGACCAA
>VBGQ01000092.1:0-20215 GCA_005882055.1 Chloroflexota bacterium | reverse complement strand
CGGCTTTGCTCACGCCGCCACGCCTCGACATCCTCAGGCTTCACCGATGCCCAGGGGTCGTAGTCGGGATCCGGCGGTTCTTGCGCGGGGCGTTGGTCCTCGGGGACATGTCGGAGGTTCACGCGCACGCGCCACCAGAGCGTTGAGCGGCCGCGCATGCCGTCCACGAGGATGTCGTCCTCGGCGAGGTGCTTGGCGGCCTCGGGGTGGCGCGTGCGCCACCGGTCCAGGCCGGCCAGCGCGTCATCCTTGGAGGCGGCCTGGGAGATGACCAGCAGCGGATGCGCCGAGCGCCGACGTCCAGTGGGGCTAACCGTTCCGTCAGCGCGACGCAGCGACGCGGAGGGACGAGCGGGTGTCACCGAGCCGGCGCGTCCTCGGGGGGCGGTTGGGTCCGACGGCCGGGCATAGTCCTGGGCCGGGCGTCGCTGACGCGAAGGTTGGACGCGCGGCGGCTCACCGGCCGCTTTGGGGTACTGCGGCGGCCAGGGAGCGTCGCCCTGCCCCTCGCCCTCCTGGCGCGCCGACAGTTCGAGCAGGCCCTCCAACGAGCCGACCGCCTCGTCAATGCCGGCTCCCACGTCGCCCAGCTTCGCGAAGCGCGCAGGCAGGGTCCGCACCGTGAAATCCCCAAGCTCTGCGTCCGGCACCTCGTCCCACGTGAGCGGGGCGCTCACCCAGGCCTGGGGCACCGGACGCACCGAGTACGCGCTCGCGACCGTGCGGTCCTTGGCGTTCTGGTTGTAGTCGAGGAAGACGCCGTGCCGCTCCTCCTTCCACCATTTGCTCGTGGCAATTTCGGGCGCCCGCCGCTCGACTTCACGTGCCAGCGCCAGCGCGGCCCGTCGCACCTCGGTGTATCCCCAGCGCCGCTCGACGCGCGCATACACGTGGATGCCCCGCGAGCCGGAGGTCTTGGGCCAACCGGTGAGGCCATGGTCCGCGAGCACCTCGCGAGTCACCATCGCCACCCCTTGCACGTCGGCCCACGGCACGCCGGGTCCGGGATCGAGGTCCACGCGCAGCTCGTCGGGATGGTCGGTGTCATCTGCGCGGATGGGGTGTGGATTGAGGTCGATGCAGCCCAGGTTGACGACCCACGCCAGCGCGGCGGCGTTGGAGACGACGACTTCATCGGCCGTCCGCCCTGACGGGAAGGAGAGCTCCGCGGTGCGCACGTACTCCGGCACCGAGGCGGGCGCCCGCTTCTGGAAGAAAGCCTCGCCGGTAGCGCCGTTCACGAAGCGCTTGAGCGCCATCGGTCGATCCAGCACGCCACGAAGTGCGCCATCCGCCACCGCCAGGTAGTAGTCGACCAGGTCGCCCTTGGTGAAGCCGATCTGCGGGAAGAAGACCTTGTCCGGGTTGGTGACGTCCACCCGGTGCCCGGCGACCTCGATGGCGAGCGTCTTGCTGCTCGGCATGGCGACAGGGTAGCCGAGGAGGGATAGCCTCACGACATGCGCCGGCGACTCCGCGACTGGTCAGATGGCTTCGAGGTCTGGCTCGGCGAACATCGCTCCACGCGCGTCGCCCGAGGTGCGATCACCGGGTTCATCGCGCATGACGTGCTGCAGTACGCCGGCGCCATGGCGTACTTCGCCGTGCTGTCGATGGTCAACCTCTTCATCCTCGGCGTCGTCGCGCTGACCTTCGTGGTCGGCAAGGGGACGGCACGGGATTTCGTCGTCGACCGCATCACGCAGACGCTTCCCTTGGCAGGGCCTGACGTCGGGCGCCTCATCGACCGCGCCATCGAGGCTCGCGGCAGCGTGACGGTCATCGGAGCCGTGCTCCTGCTGTGGAGCGCGCTGGGCGTATTCGGAGCATTGGCCGTAGGGGTCAGCCGCGTCTTCACCGGAACGCCGCGGCGTCCGTTCTGGAAGGAGCGGCTCATCGGCCTCGCGTTGCTGGGCGCGACCGGGGTCATCGCGATCGCCTCCGTCGCCCTGGGCTTCGTGACGCAGCTCGTCGAGGACTCGCTTTCGGCGAGGATCAGCCTGCCGGGAATCGGCCCGCTCTTCGCGGCGATCGGGCTCTTGATCTCGGCTCTCCTGATCTTCGCCTCGTTCCTGATCGTGTATCGGGTCGTCCCCACCCGGCCGTTGCCCCTGCGCCACGCGATTCCCGGAGCGTTGGTGGCGACGGGCCTGTGGACCGTCCTGCGAATCGGTTTCGTCTTCTACGCCACCCGGGTGGCCAAGTACGACACCGTCTTTGGACCGATAGGGACCGCGGTCAGCCTGCTCGTCTTCCTCTACTTCTCGAGCGTGGTGCTGCTGCTCGGCGCGGAGGTCTCCCGGGCCAGTGCCCAGGAGACCGATCCCGACCGACAACCGGCAGAGGAGCCTGCTCTGGAGCCACTCGACCAGCCCGTTGAAACGCCGGGGTAGTACGGTGTAGTACATTCGTTGCCGTCACGCGGCGCCCTGCCAGGGGTACCATCCGCCGCGGCAATCGCAACGGGGCACAGGGGCATTGCATTTCGCTGGGGTTTGCGCCGCATGACGCGGCGATCACGTCTGGCCGCCTGCTTGGTGGCACTGGTGGCGGTCGGATGGCTGGTCGTCGGGATCGAGCCGCGGTCGACCGCGCTCGCGTCTGACCCAATCCTCGACGCAAAGGCGAAGCAGGCACAGCTGCAGAGCCAGCTGAGCGCCCAAAAGGCGCAGCTCGCGTCGCTTCGCGCGGACGCGGCACGCCTGAGCAGCGCCCTCGCCTACGCCAAGGACCAGCTCGCCTCCGTGAGCGCCCAATACGAGAAGGTCGCCAACGTCCTGAGCGAGGTCAAGCAGGAGGTGGCGGATGTTCAGGGCCAGCTCGCCGCGCTGAACCACCAGATCGCCACCCTGGACGCGCAGCTCAAGCAGATCGCCACCGACATTGTTCGCCAGACGAGTGAGCTGGGCGACCGTGAGGCGCTCCTCCAGGATCACCTCCGTTCCGCGTACGAGCAGAGCCAGACCTCGCTGCTGGAGGTGCTCCTCTCGTCCAAGTCGCTCGACGACGCGACGAACCAGGTCGGCTACCTCATGACGGTGAGCGACGGGGACAAGGCGCTCGCCGACGAGATCACGGCGCTCCGCGAGTCGCTGCGCATCAAGGAGCAGAACCTGCGGGATGGCCGCGCGGCGCTCAAGGACGCTCGCGCCCAGGCGCAGATCCAGGAGCACCAGCTCGTCGCCAAGCGGGCAGAGCTGTCCACGCTGCAGTCCCAGCTCGCCGCCCTGAAGCGAGCCTGGGAGGCGCAGAAGGCTCGGCAGGAGGCCGCGCTGAACGCTTCGCTCAGTGCGCAGAAGAATCTCAAGGCACAGATCGGCAAGATCGAGGCGGCCGCTTCGGCCCAGGCCGCGCTGGTCAAGCGGCTCCAGGCGCAGCAGCTGGCCGCGTCACAGGTTGGACCGGGCGGGCTGCAGTGGCCCGAGCGCGGCTACCAGATCACGCAGTACTTCGGCCCCACGACGTTCGCGCTCGAGCCGCCGTACACCTACCAGGGCGTCTACTACGCCCACTTCCATACCGGGCTCGACATCGCCGCAGGGTGCGGGTCACCGATCTTCGCCTCGGGCAACGGCACGGTGGCCGAGCCGCGGGTTGTCGTCTCAGCCGGGCAGCATGTCACCGCCGGACAGCTCATCGGCTACGAGGGCTCGACGGGCTTCGCCACTGGCTGTCACCTGCACTTCGCGGTGAACCTCAACGACGGCTGGCGAAACCCGCTCGCGTATCTGCCCTAGCGGCCTGACTGGCCGCAATTCTTCGGGGAGAGACGGCCGAGCGCCCTGAAGAGGTGGGCGCTCGGCCGCTGACCCGTCCTTCCTAGGCGACGGAGACCCGCGCCCGAACCGCGGGCAGGTAGAGCCGGTCCACGTACTCATGGAGCATGCGTGCCGTGCTGAACTGCCAGAGCGATGCCTCCGCAGCAGCGCGCATGGTGTCCAACCACGCTCGAGGCACGCCATCGGGCTCGCGCTCGAAGAAGCGGGGGACGATCTCCTCCTCGAGCAACCGATACAGCTCGGCGGCGTCAGCCTCGTCCTGGGCCTCCTCCTCGTCGAGCGGATCGCGTCCGCCGATCGCCCAGCCGTTGTGCCCGTTGAACCCTTCGTCCCACCAGCCGTCGAGGATGCTCGCTGAGGGCACACCGTTGATGGCCGCCTTCATGCCGGAGGTCCCGGATGCCTCGAGAGGGCGACGCGGATTGTTGAGCCAGATATCGACCCCGCCCACCAGGAAGCGCGCGACGCGCATGTCGTAGTCCTCGAGGATGAAGACCCGACCACGCAGCAGGTCCGAGCGGCTGAGGGTGAAGATGCGCTGGATCACCTGCTGCCCGGGCCGGTCCGCGGGATGCGCCTTGCCGGCTAGCACCACCTGGACCGGGCGCTCCGGGTTCGAGAGGAGCGCGGCCAGCCGGCGCTCGTCGTGGAAGATGAGGTCCGCGCGCTTGTAGGTCGCGAAGCGTCGGGCGAAGCCAATCGTCATGGCGTTGAGGTCCAGCTGCCCCTGCACCTGGCGGAGGACGTCCGGCGACTCACCGTGGCGCGCGAACTGCCGTGCCAGGCGGCGCTCCGCGAACCCGATCAGCTCCCGCTTCTGCTGCTGGTGCGCCCCCCACAGCTCCGCGTCGGCGACTTTGCTCACCTGCGCGACCGGCTCGGGGCCGGGGAGGTCGGACGCCAGTGATAGACCGATAGCCCGCTCGTAGAGCCGCCGCAGCGGCCGGCCGAGCCACGACGCCACGTGCACGCCATTGGTGATCGCCTGGATCGGGTGACCGGCGACGTGCTGCCAGGTTTCGGTCGCGGTGATCGCGTGCAGCTGGCTGACGGCGTTGGCATCGCCTGCCTGGCGCAGCACGAAGGCCGTCATGTCGAACGGCGCCCGTGGTTCGTCCGTGTTGGCGCGTCCCAGCTCGAGGAGGTCATCGGGATCGCATCCGGTCTCCGCGAACCAGGGTGCCAGGTTCTTCAGCAGCAACCCGCGCTCGAAAACCTCGTTGCCCGCCGGCACCGGGGTGTGGATGGTGAAGACGGCGTCGCGCCCGACCTCAGCCAGCGCATCTCGAATTGGCTGCGCCGGATCCCTGGCGACCAGCTCCCGCGCCCGCTCCAGGAGCAGGAAGGCCGAGTGGCCCTCGTTCAGGTGCCAGACGCCCGGCTCGACGCCCAGCGCGCGAAGCGCGCGCACGCCGCCGATCCCCAGGATGATCTCCTGGCAGAGCCGCATCTCGCGCCCCCGGACGTACAGGATCTCGGTGATCGGGCGATCCGCAGCGTCGTTCGTGGGGATGTCGGTGTCGAGCAGCAGGAGTGGCACCCGCCCGATCTGGGCGACCCAGACAGCGGCCTGCACCGTCCGCCCGGGGAAGTCGACGCTGACCCGCAGCGCTGATCCGTCCTTGCCACGCGCTCGCCGCAGGGGCAGGTTCGGCGGGTCGAGGTACGGCTGGTTGTGCTCCTGGTGACCGTCCGCGTCGATCTGCTGGCGGAAATAGCCGTGCCGGTACAGCAGCCCGACAGCCACGAACGGGAGCGCCGCGTCGGACGCGGACTTGCAGTGGTCGCCGGCCAGGATCCCAAGCCCGCCTGAGTAGATCTGCATCGACTCGTGCAGGCCGAACTCCGCACAGAAGTAGGCAACCGGTGCGGGGAGCTCCCGCTCCGAATCGGTCGCCACCTCCTGTCGATACCAGCTGTCGGCGCCGTTCTCCAGGTAGCGATGGAACTCGTCGAGCAGGCGGCTGGCATCGACCATGAAGTCTTCGTCCGCCGTCAGCTCGGCCCACCGCCCGGCATCGGTCCCGCGCAGCACCGGGATGGGATTGCGGTATCGCGCCCAAGCGGAGCTGTCGATCCTGCCGAAGAGCTGGCCCGCTCGTGGTGCCCATGTCCACCAGAGGTTGTAGGCCAGCTCACCCAGGCCTTCGAGGCCGCTCGGCAGGTTCATGTCGAACCCTGGGAGGGTGGGAATCTGGACGGGCGCGCTCACAGGCTCACAAGGCTCACCGCTGCGGATGATACCGATGGCGTGGGCGCCACGGCGGCTGACGACGCTCGGCGCGTGCGGGGTGGTGCGCCCAAGCCCCGCTTCGGGTATCGCCGTGGCGCACGGCAGGGTTTACCCTATCGGCCCCGTGATGGACGGCTACACGATCAAGGAAGCGGCGTCCGTCCTGGGCGTGCCCAAAGGGCGCGTCTGGGAGCTCGTTGCGCGCGGCATCCTGGCGGGAACGCCCGTGGACGGTGGAGGGATGCGCGTCTACCTCCAGGGCCGACCGTCGGAGCCGATCTTGAGCACGCCGCAGCGCCGTCCGGCTGAGCCAGACGACCGACCCAGGATCGCGAACGGCAACGGCGGAGAGCACGGGCAGCCGGGCTTCGAAGCCTCACCCTTTCGTGAGCTGCTGACCGAATTCCGCAACCTCACCGAGCGCTATGGCCAGGCATTGCTTGCCTTGGGGGAGGCGCGCGGCGAAGTCGCGTCGCTTCGGACCCGGGTCGAGATTCTCGAAGCGCGCGTCGACCTGCGATTGCCCTCCTCTGCACCGTTCGTCCAGTGGTCGCCGCCGACGGGAGCTCCGGCGAACGAGCAAGCAGAGCCGTCCCCCGGGGTTGACGCAGAGCCGGCGGCCGAGCCGGCTGAGCCGGTCGCCGAAGCGCCCGCATTCAGCGCAGAGGAAGGTCCCGCGGCCGAGCTCGAAGAACCGCCAAGCGCTCCCGTCGAGATGGCGGCGCAGGCGGCCGCCGCGACTCCAGCACGGAAACAGCGCCAGCGACGGCGCCGGCAGGATCCGCGATCGGCCACCGAGGTTTTCGCGGAGGCCCTCGTCCGTGCCCAGGATCCGACCCCCGCCGAGCTTCCGGGTGGCGACGAGGCGCAGGCTGCCCTGGACGATTTGCGTGAACGGATCCGTCGAGAATCGGCGGACGAGCTTCTTGAGCCAGGCGAGTCGCCGGCGGCTGCACTGCCCGAGGCGTTTGAGCATGCCGCCCAGCCGGCCGCCGATCTCGTGGGCGACGAAGGCATGACGCAGGAATTGGACGCGGCCGAGGCCTTCGAGGCGATCGGTTTCGCGGAGGCGGCTGCGCCCGCGGAAGCGGTCGAGCTCGATTCGTTCCTCGCGGACGATGAGCTGGGCGGCACGTTCGAAGAGCCGGTCGCCGAAGAGCCGCTGATCGAGGAAGCTCTGATCGAGGAAGCGAGGGTCGAGGAAGCGCTGGCCGCGGAGCCGGAGGTTGACCGGGCGATCGAGGGAGAGGCGGTTGCCGCCGCGGACGAAATCGAGTCGCCTTCGCAGCCACTGGAGTCGAGCATGGCGTCGAAGGAGTCCGAGCCGGCGGTGGCAAGTCGGGACGAAGAGATCGGCGCCCGCGACGCTATGCCTGCCGAGGATGCGGCGCAACAGGAAGCGCCGGCTCCCGCCTACAGCAGCGAGTGGGACGAGCCGGACTGGATCGCGGAAGAGGACGTCGACTGGGGAGCCGGCGACGTGCAGCAGACGCAGGAGCCGGTCGCCATCGGAGAGACCCCGGAGATCGGGTGGGACGAGCTGCCGGAGGCAACGGCAGCTCCGCCGCCCGCCGAGGCACCCGCGGCGCCGGAAGTCGAGCCGACCTCCGCTGTGACCGAGCCGTCTGAGAGCGCCGGTTCGCAGGAGACCCTGATGCCGCGCGCGATCCCGATTGACCCTCGCGAACTGGAATCCGACGTACGGGGGATGGCGCCGGAAGCGTCGAGCGCGCCGGCCGATGGTGCCTCGGGCCGTGCCACAACCGCCGTCCTGCCGAACGCCGTGGAAACCGGGGTGTCGGCTGCCGAGGACGAGGCCCTCTCCCGTCTCGCCGTGGAACGCGGCTGGGATGACGGCGAGCTGCAGGCGATTCGATCTCTGCTCGCCCAGCCAGGCCGCGCGGTCCTCGACGTGGTCGAGGCAGCTCCCTCCGAAGCGGCGGAGCCCGTGCCGAGCCGCGACGTGCGCCAGGACGAAGCGGCCGAGGAGACCCGCGCCCCCGAGGTGCGCGAGGAGGAGGCCTTCGACTGGGAGCGCGGCCCATCGGCCTGGACCCCACCGGCCCTTGCTCGCCCGTCCCAGGAGCTTCCGGGCGGGGTGGAGGTCGACCGGGCCATGGCGGCCTTCGAGGTAAGCGCCAGGTCCAAGGAGACACCCGAACGAGCGACCGATGAAGTCGCGATCACCCAACAGACCGAACCGAGTGCGCCAGAGCTGGCTCAGGCGGAGATGCAACCGCCCATTGCCGCCGAGCCTCAGGAGCCCCAGCGCGCCGACGAGGATTGGCTTCGAGGGCGTCGGGGCCCGGCCGCAAACGCCTACCGCCGTCTCCGCCGGCTCTTCCCCTAACCCAGTCGAGGGTGACGGCTTCCCGAATCACGCTCCGCGGCCTGGCGCTTCGAACTGACCGATGACGCAGCTGCACAGCCTGGGAGCCTCGATCGTCCTTGGCGCCCTCCTGGTGACCATGACGCTTGCGACCTTGGCGGCGGTGCGGGCCGGATCGCCTTGGGTTGATCGATTGCGCATTGGCTTGAGCCTGATCATCGGTCTGCAGGCGCTGACCGGCGTGCTCCTGCTCCTGGCTGGGGTCCGCCCGCACGAGACGCTGCACCTGCTCTACGGCGCCGCCGCGCTCGCCATCCTGCCCCTCGCCGGCACGTTTGCCAGCGAGGCGCCGCCGCGCCCACGGGCATGGGTCCTGGTCGGTGCCTGCCTGCTGCTGCTCGTGATTGCCTGGAGACTCGCCTCCACGGGTTGACGTCTGGGTCGTCTTATCATTGGTGGACCGATGCCCAGGCTCCGCCTGTACGCCCTGGCGCTGCTCGCCGCAGCGGCTGTGATCATCCCCGGCGCGGTGGCACCGGGGGCCCGGTCGGCCATTCCGCGCATCGCCAGCACACACTCGCGCATGGAGGGCGACGCCGCCGCAGGGCAGGCGGTCTTCCTCGCCAGGTGCGCGAGCTGTCATGGCGAGGTTGGGCAGGGGACCGCGCTCGGCCCGTCGCTGATAGGGGTGGGTGCCGCGGGGGCGGACTTCGAGCTGCGGACCGGTAGGATGCCGTTCGGTGGCGCTCCCGGAGCGCAGGCCGTCCGCAAGCCTCCCGCATTCGACGACCCGACCATCCGCCACCTCGTCGCGTACGTGGCTTCGCTGGGCGAGGGGCCATCGATTCCCGAGCCACGGGTGCAGACAGCCAGCGTCCCTTCCGGACAGCGGCTCTTCATCGCGAACTGCGCGCCGTGCCACGGGGCGACCGCCCACGGCGGCGCCGTCGGTGGCGGCGCCCTGGCACCTGCCCTCGACGTCGCGACCCCCGTCCAGGTCGCTGAGGCGATGCTGATCGGACCGGGCGAGATGCCGGTCTTCAGCGGGCTACCGCAAGGCCAGCGAGACGCGGTCGTCTCGTATGTGGCGTTCCTGCAGGCCCAGCCGAACCCTGGCGGCGTGTCGATTGGCGCGATCGGGCCGGTGCCAGAAGGCTTCGCGGCGTGGGTCCTGGGCCTCGGCCTGATCCTGATCGTCGTGCTGGTCGTGGGTCACGATTGGAGGCGGGGACGGTGACCGCACCACGGGCCGTCGCGCTGGCGCTCGCAATCTCGATCCTGGGGTCATTGGCCCTGGTCGCCATCTACGTATTCGGCGGCAGCATCCAGCTCCAGGGCATCGGGCTGGCATTGGCGCTCGGCGGGTTGGGCACCGCCATCGTGATCTGGGCAGTGGGCCTGATCGAGGCTCCGATCGAGGTCGAGGAGCGGCACTCCTTCGCTGCCCAGGAACGCGAGGCGTCGATCGCCGAAGGGGCGGCTGATGGCGAGCAGATCAGCCGCCGGCGATTCCTCAGCAGGCTCCTCGCAGGCGCGGGCGCCATCCTCACGGCGGCCCTGGTGCTGCCCGCCTTCTCGCTCGGCCCGCAGCCCGGCACCGACCTGTTCCGGACGGCCTGGCGTCGCGGGATGCGCCTGGTGGACGCAGGCAATCAGCCATTGCGTCCGGACGACATCGTGCTCGACAGCGTCACGACGGTCTTCCCCGAGGGGTTCGTGGGTCGTCCCGACACCCAGACCCTGCTGATCAAGGTGCGCCCCTCCGACCTGGCGCTGCCCAGCGGCCGAGATGCCTGGGCGCCCGAGGGCTGCATCGCATACTCGAAGGTCTGCACCCATGCGGGCTGTCCGGTCGGCCTCTACCGCGCGCGGGAGCACCTTCTCCTCTGCCCCTGCCACCAGTCGACCTTCGACGTCCTGCGCGGCGCGACCCCAATCTTTGGGCCTGCCGCCCGGCCGCTTCCCCAGCTGCCAATGGAGGTGGACCCGGAGGGTTATCTGGTTGCCCTGGGTGACTTCCCTGAGCCCATCGGCCCTGGTTTCTGGGACATGACCCATATCCCGGCGGACGGCGGATGAGGTGATGCTGACCTGGATCGACGAGCGCCTGGGGCTGGCCGACTGGGCACGCGCCGGGCTGCGGAAGGTCTTTCCTGACCACTGGTCGTTCCTCCTCGGCGAGGTGGCGCTCTTCTGCCTCGTGGTCCTGGTGCTGACCGGCGTCTTCCTCACGCTCTTCTACGTGCCCGATGCGACCACCGTGACCTATTCGGGGCCCTGGCTGCCCCTGCGTGGCCAGACGGTGTCAGCAGCGTATGACTCCGTGATGCGCCTGAGCTTCGAGGTGCGCGCCGGACTGGTGATGCGCCAGATCCACCACTGGGCCGCGCTGGTCTTTGTGGCCGCCATCGTGGTGCACCTGCTGCGCATCTTCTTCACCGGCGCCTTCCGCCGGCCGCGCGAGATCAACTGGCTCATCGGCATCGGGCTGCTCCTGCTGGCCCTGGCGATGGGCATCACCGGCTATTCGCTGCCGGACGACCTGCTCAGCGGGACCGGGTTGCGGGTGATCTATTCGGTGGTGATCGCGATCCCGTTCATCGGTCCCTATCTGGCCTTCCTCGTCTTCGGAGGAGAGTTCCCGACCTCGGAGATCATCAGCCGCCTCTTCGTCTTCCACGTCATGCTGCTGCCTGCGCTGCTGATCGGCGGCGTGCTCGTGCACCTTGCCATCCTGGTGCGCCAGAAGCACTCGCAGTACGCGGTGCCACGGGCGACCGAGCACAACGTCGTGGGTCGGGCGTTCTGGCCGTCGCAGGCGTTCAAGTCGACCGGCCTAGCGATCCTCACCGCGGCGGTCCTGGCGCTGATGGGCGGCCTCGTCCAGATCAACCCGATCTGGAGCTACGGGCCCTTCGACGCGACCACCGTAAGCTCCCCGGCGCAACCGGATTGGTACGTGGGCTGGCTGGACGGGGCCCTGCGTCTCTTTCCGCCCATCGAGATCACCGCGCTGGGGGTCACCATCCCGTCTCCCTTCATTCCAGGAGTGCTCCTGCCGGGGATCGCCTTCGGGATCATGACCCTGTGGCCGTTCCTCGAGGCCTGGGTGACCGGCGAGCATGCCGAGCACCAGATCCTGGACGGTCCACGCCAGCGCCCGCTGCGTACCGCCTTTGGCGTTGCCGGGCTGCTGGTCTTCGTGATCCTGACCCTCGCCGGCGGCAACGACGTCGTGGCGCTCATCTTTGGCGTGCCGGTGGAGGCCATGACCAACATCCTGCGGGTGGCCATCGTCGTCGTGCCGCTGCTGGGGTTCGGGCTCACGTATCGCGTCTGCACGGAAATGCGAGACGCTCGGGCCGGTATCGGACATCCGCGGATGGTCCGCCTGCGGCGGACGTCCGCCGGCGGGTTCGAGGAGGACGACCCGGACTAGGACTCCGGTCCGAGGTGAAACCCGAGCCGCCGCGGGAGGCGCGTCAGCTGGCGCAGGGCCCAACCAGCTCGCCGGCCCTCCTCCTCGCCATCCTCCCGGCGGACGAGGGCCTCGCGCAGGACGCGTGCCCCTGGGTACCGGAGGGGCTCCGGTGGAAACCGGTGCGGCACCGCACCCACGATCGGCAGGCGTGTGATCGGCTCGTCCGATCCAAGGGCCAGGGCGGCCAGGATGCGGCCGCCAAGGTGCGACGGGGCAACGCCGTTGCCGGAGTAGCCGAAGCCGAAGTGGACGCGACCGCCCGGCAACGTCCCGAAGCGCGGGAGGTGATCTGCCGACACGTCGATGGGACCTCCCCACATGTCGGTCAGCGGCACGTCGGCGAGCTGCGGGAAGATCCTCCGGAAGCCAACGGCCGCCCGCCGCCCGGCGGCCAGGTCATCGACGAAGGAGCGCCCGATCCGGCCGCCGTAGCCCGGTCGTCCACCGCCCGCCCCGAAGGCGATCCGGCCGTCCGCGGTCACGTGGAAGTAGTGCACCGTGAAGCGCGCGTCGATGATGGATTCGCCGCCCGTCCAGCCCAGGCGCTCCTCGATCAGGTCAGGGATCGGGTCGGTGCGGACCATCCAGCTGCTCCAGGTGACCAATGAACGGCGGAATGGGCGCCATCCGGCAGACCACGCGTTCGTGGCCAGCACCACCTGGCCGGCGCGGACCTCGCCGGCCCCGTTCTCCGATTCGGTGAGCAACCGCACCGCGGATCCTTCGCGTCGCAGGCTGCGAACCCGGGTCCTCTCGTGGATCAGGGCACCCCGGGCGGCGCAGACCGCGCGAAGGCCTCGCGCCAGGCGTGCCGGATGGATGGTGGCTGCGTCCGCCATCAGCGCCCCGGAACGGAAGACGGGTGACCGGCAGCGCTGCGCCACCTCGCCCGCGTCCATCTCGCGGTAGGAGTCCGGGACCTCGAGCTCGCGCGCCGCCCGGGTCGACCCGCGCCAGGCGCCATCGTGGAGGGGGGTGGTGCTGACCGTGAGCATGCCACCGCGCCGGTAGTGCGCATCGATCGCGTAGCGCTCGCACCACGCGCCTATCTCTGCCACGGACGATGCCACCTCGCGCGCGCACGCGAGCGCGCGGTCGCCTCCGAAGAGCTCGCGCAGGAGACCAAGCTCGTCCCACCAGGCATTGACGAAGCCGCCGTTGCGCCCAGACGGCCCACTCCCGCAGACGTCCATCTCCACCAGCACGACGCGTAGCTCCGGGTCGCTCTCGAGCAGCCGATAGGCGGTCCATAGCCCCGTGTAGCCGCCGCCCACGATCGCCACGTCGGCATCGGTGCCGCCCGTCAACGGTAGATGCGCGGGTGGGTCGCCCTCATCGGCGAGGGCTTCCCGCAGCCACGGACCGGGAGCCGTGCCCGCTGGCCGCAGCGCGAGGTCGCCATCGGTCAGGACCGGGGGCTTCACGCGGGCAAATGTAGCCCAGCCAGACGCCCAGACGGAGCTCCGCACGGTTGCGCACTCAGGGCTCGCTCGTTACCCTTTCGGCCTCCCCATGACCCATCTCCCCCGACCCGAGCTGCCCCTCGGCGCGCGCCTGCTGGTCGCCCCATTCCTGGCGATCGCGTTGCTGTCGACGTTCACCGGCGCCGCCGCTGCGCGCGTCCAGCGCGAGGATGGCCAGGACCAGCGGTCCAAGCCGCCGGCGCCGACCGTCGGCTACGACATCTCGTATCCGCAGTGCGGCAACCGGTACCCAGCCAATCCGGCCTTCGCCATCGTCGGTGTCAATCGCGGCATCGTCTTCAAGGCAAATCCGTGCCTGGGCGAGGGGACCGCGGGTGGGAGCCAGCTCGAGTGGGCGGGGATCGACGCCGAGCTCTACGCGAACACGGGGAATCCCGGTCCGCAGCTCAGCTCGCATTGGCCGCACGACCAGACCACGCCACGCGAGTGCGCGACTGCGGCCAGGCCCGACCCGGACACCGCCGACTGCGCCTACGACTACGGCTGGAACGCGGCCGCCGACTCGTACGCCACCGCGGTGGCGGCCTACGTCTCGCTGGGTTGGGCGCCACAGGGGGCGACGCGGACGCCCGTCGACAACCACTGGTGGCTCGACGTCGAGACCGCCAACTCATGGCGCGACGACGTTTCCCTGAACGTGGCGGCGCTGCACGGAGCCGTGGACTACCTCACCTCGGTTGGCGCCGCGTCGGTGGGGATCTATTCCAGCCCGCGGATGTGGAGTCAGGTGGCGGGTGGCGCCTCTGACTTCGCCGGCCTGCCCAGCTGGGTCGCCGGCGCAAGCACTCTGAAAGGCGCCCGGAACGGCTGCGCCGGCCCGGGCCTGACCGGCGGCACGGTCCAGCTCACGCAGTACCTCAGCAGCGGGTTCGACGCCGACTATTCCTGCTGACCGACCGCGATCGGCAAGCCGAATCTTGGGCTTGACAGAATGATTCACCGTGCCATAATCATCATTCTCCACGGAATCATCATTACGACTTGAAGGAGACCGATGTCGTCCACCACGGTCGGCTCGATGGCCGACCAGATCGTCGCCGAGATCGAGGACGGTCTCGCGCACCAGCGTCACAAGTGGGCTGCGCAGTGCCAGGCGCACGGCCTGTCCATGACGCACTTCCATGTCCTGGCGCTCCTGGACGCGGATGGTCCGACACCGATGAGCCGGCTCGCCGACCAGCTCGGGGTCGCGTTCTCGAACCTCACGGGGATCGTCAGCCGCATGGAAGAGCGGGGGATCGTCGAGCGCGTGCACGACGCAGAGGACCGACGTGTGGTCCTCGCCCAGCTCACTCCGACCGGGCGCGACGTCGTCCACAAGGTTGAGGCGACCCGCACCGAGCACATGCGCCAGCTGGTGAACGCATTGACCTCGGAGGAGCAGCGGGCACTGCTGGGTGCGTTCAAGACCCTCACCACGGCGCATGCCCGCCTCCACGCCGCCCACGACTCCGGGCAACAAGACCACGACACGAACCACGAGGAGCACTTCCACTCATGACCGCACGCCCCGCCGTGGCGACGCCAATCGACGACGCCCCGGTACATGTCAGCCCCCGAGCGCGCTTCGAGATCCTCGGGGCCGTCCTGCTGGGCCTCTTCCTGTCCGCCCTCGACCAGACGATCGTGGGGCCGATCCTGCCCCGCATCGTCTCGGAGCTGAAGGGCATCGACTACTACACCTGGGTGGTCACCGCCTACCTGCTGACCAGCACGGTCACGGTGCCCATCTACGGGAAGCTCTCCGACCTGTATGGCCGCAAGCCGATGCTGATGATCGGTATCGGTCTGTTCCTCGTCGGCTCAATGCTGTCCGGCCTGAGCCAGACGATGTGGGAGCTCATCCTCTTCCGTGCGATCCAGGGCCTGGGTGCGGGATCGCTCTTCCCGATCAGCCTGGCGGTCATCGGTGACCTGTTCACGCCTCGCGAGCGCGGCAAATACCAGGGCCTGTTCGGCATGGTCTTCGGAGCCGCGTTCCTTCTCGGTCCATGGCTCGGCGGCACCATCACTGAAAAGCTCAGCTGGCACTGGGTCTTCTTCGTCAACGTTCCCATCGGGCTGATTGCCCTTGTCGTGATCGCCCGCCTGCTGCCGACGGTCAGCCGGCCGGAGGCCGGCCGCAACATGGACATCGCGGGCGTACTGACCTTTGCGGCCGGCATCGTGCCGATCCTCATCGGTCTCACGAATGCCGAAAACGGCGACTGGGGCGCGGTCGGCGTCTGGGGCCTCATCGCGCTCGGCGTCGCGTTCCTTGCCCTGTTCGTGTGGGTCGAATCGCGGGCCAAGGAGCCGATGATCCCGCTCCACCTGTTCCGCATCCGAAGCTTCACCGTCTCGATGATCGCGGTCTTCACGGCGATGTTCGGGTTCTTCGGGGCGGTGGTCTTCCTCCCGCTCTGGTACCAGGTCGTGCAGGGCGCCAGCCCCACGGCGTCCGGCTATAAGCTGCTGCCCTTCCTGGGCGGATTGATCTTCAGCTCGATCGTCAGCGGCCAGGTCGTCAGCCGCACCGGGCGCTACAAGTGGCTCGCGGTCGGGGCCCTGGCCCTAGCTGCCGTCGGCGTCCTGCTGATGACCAACCTGCGCGCGGATACTCCCGACAGCACCCTGTGGATCTGGATGGCGCTGGCAGGGCTCGGCATCGGTCCTTCCATGGCGGTGTTCACGATCATCGTGCAGAACGCTGTGCCTTTCTCGGAGCTCGGGGCGGCGACAAGCGACCTGACCCTCTTCCGCCAGATCGGTGGAACGGTGGGCCTGACCTTGGCCTTCACCCTGTTCCGAAACTTCCTGAGCTGGGACGCGATCCGCACCCAGCTCGTCGCGGCGGGTGCACCGGCGCAGTTCGTGCCGAGCACACCTCCGAATGGCTTCGACACCGGGCAGCTGACCAGCGTCGGCGGCTCGGGGCCGACCTTCGTGAGCCAGATTCCCGCGCAGTTCCAGGCGACCTTCCTGGACGGCTTCCATCGGGCGTTCAGCATCGCGCTGGCGAACTCGATGTGGCTGGGGGTCGGAGCACTGGCGATTGCCGCGTTCAGCGTCGCGTTCCTCCACGAGCAGCCGCTCCGCCAGCACTTTGGTGAGGCGGCCGAGCGCCCGGAGGACCGCGCCACGCATCCCGGCGGGGTTGCCGTCTCGCTCGACTGAGCGGCACCTCTCCCCAGCGAACGGGCGGGCCGAAAGGCTCGCCCGTTTTCGCACCAAGCTTCAGGATTGCCGATCCCAAGGTCGCACCTATACTCGCGATGCACAGGAGAACCGCGCGGGGGCGACGGAGGAGGCACCGATGGACGTCCTGGGTGGCCTACCTCAAGGAGGCAGCTCGCGGCCTGGAGAGTCGAGCCCTTGGGCGTTACCTCGAGGTCCGGGAGCGCGACCTGGTCACCGCTTGGGACAGCCTGCTCGGAGGGCTGGGGTCGCTCCGCGGGCTGGCGCGTTCTCTCCGCTAGACCTCAGGGTCGCGTGATCCATCCCCAGATGGTGATGGCCAGCAGCGCGATGCCGGGCAGCACCAGCCACGGGCCATAGACCAGCCCCAGGCCCAGCATCATGGCGGCCGCCGCGCCCAGGAGTGGCCAGATGCTGCCGAGGGGGATCGGCTCGAGCCCGGCCGCCAGCGGCGCCGCCCCGGCCGGGCCGCGTGGCTCGGCGAACCCCACCACCCGGGCGACCACGGCGCCCGCCCGCCGCAGCGCCCCGCGCGTTCCCGCCGTCAGCTCGCCTCGGGTGGCGTGCACCGCGACGAAGAACGCGACGACCATCAGCCCGGTGGCGACCGCCACGAACGCGAGCAACACGCTGCCGGCCCACTCGTAGCTGACGATCCAGTACAGGACCGCGATCAGTGCGGTGTACAGCGCGGTGCGCAGGAAGAAGCGCAGCTCCTCAGCCACGGACCGTCGCCTTGCTCGCAGCCATGCGGGCGTCGAAGACCGGCCGCTCTGACCGGATGGGCGGCAGGCTCGTGAAGTTGTGGTGCGGCGGCGGCGAGCTGGTTGCCCACTCCAGCGAGTACCCCCCCCACGGATCGTCCGGCGCCACCGCTCCGCGACCCAGGAAGACCGAGCTGACCACGTTCCACCCCAGCACCAGGACGGAGACCGCCAGGATCACTGACCCGCCGGTGATGATCACGTTGAGCAGCGTCCAATCGGCATGGCTGGCGGAATAGTCGGCGATGCGCCGCGGCATCCCCTCCAGGCCGAGCAGGTGCATCGGGAAGAAGGTCAGGTTCATGCCCACCAGCGTCAGCCAGAAGTGGGCCACCCCCAGCCGCTCGTCCAGCATCCTGCCCGTCATCTTGGGCAGCCAGAAGTAGAGCGCCGCAAACGCGGCGAACACCGATCCCCCAAAGAGCACGTAGTGGAAGTGGGCCACGACGTAGTAGGTGTCGTGCACGTAGTAGTCGATCGCGGGTGATGCCAGGAAGGGACCCGTCAGCCCGCCGACCAGGAACATGAGCAGGAAGCCGATGCAGAAGAGCATCGGTGTCTGGAAGCGCAGCCGCCCGCGCCACATGGTCGCGATCCAGTTGAAGAACTTCACCCCGGTGGGGATGGCGATCATCAGCGAAGTGAGGGCGAAGAACAGGTTGCTCACCACGCCGGTGGTGAACATGTGGTGCGCCCAGACGCTGTAGCTCAGGACCCCGATCAGCATGGTGGCGAAGACGAAGCCGCGGTAGCCGAAGACGGGCTTGCCGGAGAAGACCGGGATGATCTCGGTCACCACCCCGAAGAACGGCAGGATCAGGATGTAGACCTCGGGGTGGCCAAAGAACCAGAACAAGTGCTGCCACAGGATTGCGCTGCCACCCGCCGCGGGATCGAAGACGTGGCCGCCCAGCGTGCGATCGATGAAGAGCAGTGCCAGCGCACCGGTGAGGACGGGGAAGGTCAGCATGATCAGCAGGCTGGTGACCAGCATGTTCCAGGTGAAGACCGGCATGCGGAACATGGTCATCCCCGGTGCCCGCATGGCGAAGATGGTCGCCACGAAGTTGATGGCTCCCAGGATGCCCGAGGTCCCCGAGAAGGCGAGACCGATGATCCACAGGTTCGAGCCATTGCCCGGCGAGAAGATCGGCCCCGAGAGCGGCACGTAGCCGGTCCAGCCGAACGCCGCCGCCCCGCCGACCAGGAATCCGGAGAAGGCGATCAGCCCTCCGGACAGCGCGAGCCAGTAGGTGAGCGCGTTGAGGCGCGGGAAGGCGACGTCGGGGGCGCCGATCTGGAGCGGGATGAAGTAGTTCGCCAGGCCAAAGACGACCGGCGAGGCGAAGAAGAAGATCATCCCCGTGCCGTGCATGGTGAAGAGCTGGTTGTAGGTCGACTCATCGAGGAACTGCAGGTCCGGGAAGGTCAGCTCGGCCCGCATGACCAGCGACAGGGCTCCGGAGAGGAGGAAGAATCCGAGGCCCGTGAACAGGTAGAGCAGACCGATGCGCTTGTGGTCGGTGGTGGTCAGGTAGTCGACGATTCCCGCGCCCTCGGTCGGGCGTGCGGGCAGGCGCGTGCCCCGCTGCAGCTCGGCGGTGGTCACGGCGTCGACCTCTGGGACGCCAACCAAGCGGCGAACTCCGAGGGGCTGACCGCCCGAATGCTGAAGATCATCTGGTCGTGCAACAGGCCGCAGAACTCCGCGCACTGCCCGGCGTAGGTCCCAGGCTGGTCGATGGTCAGCTCCAGGTGGTTATCCACGCCTGGGATTGCGTCGCGCTTGACCAGGAATGCGGGAATGAAGAAGGCGTGGATCACGTCGTCCGAGACGAGCTCGAAGTCGACCGTCGAGCCGATCGGCAGGACAAGCTGCGGAGGTGAACCCGGAATGCCGGTCAGCTGGACCTTCGAATCGGTGTAGGTGAATCGCCACTGCCATTGGAAGCCCTCGACCTTGACGCGCAGCGGAGGACCGGGATGTCGGGCGTCATTGGCGTTCAGGACGACCGCGCTCGCCACGAAGAGACCGATGACCAGCAGGGTCGGGAGCGCCCACCAGATCAGCTCGAGGAGCAGGTTGGTGTTCGTCTGGACCGGGAGCGAGTCGTCTCCCCTGGCCCGGTAGCGAACGATGTTCCAGCCGATCAGCCCGGCGACCACGGCGAACACGCCGCCTGCCGCGACCAGGAAGACGTTGTAGAGGCCCTGGACCCGATCGGCCTCGACCGTCGCGGGCGGTTGCGTGCAGGCGGCAAGGATCAGGGCGACGGGGATGAGAGCGACGGCTCGGCGCCGAAGGCCTCCATGTCGACCCATCGGCGACCATCCTACTCGGACCGATCCCCGCTACCATCCGGGCATGGTCAGCTACGACGAGCGCACGGCCCTGATCGTCGTCGACGTCCAGAACGACTTTGCCGATCCGGCGGGCAGCCTGGCGGTGCGCGGCGGGGACGAGATCGTCCCCAGGGTCAACGACGCGATCCAGAGCGCGTTGGCCGCTGGGGCGACCGTGGTCTATACGCAGGACTGGCATCCGGACTCGACGCCGCACTTCGCGAAGGACGGCGGCATATGGCCGGTGCACTGCGTTGCCGGGACCTGGGGCGCGGCGCTCTTTCCGGCATTGGAGGTGGCCCCAGGCGCCCTCCGGGTGCACACGGGTACCGGCGGCGAGGATGGGTACTCGGGCTTCACCGTGCGCGATCCGCTGAGCGGCGTGGAGACGCCCACCGAGCTCGACTCCCTCCTGCGCGCCCGCGCCATCGAGCGCACGGTGATCTGCGGCCTGGCAACGGACTATTGCGTGCGGGCCACTGTCCTCGACGCGCTGCGGCTCGGATATGCCACGACTGTCCTGGGCGATGGCATCGCGGCTGTCGACCTCCAGGAGGGAGACGGAGAGCGCGCCCTCGGCGAGATGGTTGAGGCTGGAGCGATCCTCTCCGAGACCTAGGCTCGG
>VBGQ01000124.1 GCA_005882055.1 Chloroflexota bacterium | reverse complement strand
GGGTCTCCTCCGTCGTCATCCGTGGATCCCGAACTCGATGGTGGTGCTCCCGACCTGGATGATGTCGCCGGGACCCAGGGCCACCTCCTGCACCGTCTGCCCGTTGACCATCGAGCCGTTGCGACTGCCGAGGTCCACGAAGCCGTAGGCACCGTGCTGCAGCTTGAGCTGGCAGTGGTGCCTGCTCACCATGGGATCGTCGACGATCACGTCGTTGTCGCTCGCGCGGCCAATCGTGATCAGCGGGCCGCCCAGGTCGAACTGCACGGCGTCCTGGCCCTGCGTCGCGACCAGCAGGTAGGCGCGGCGCGCGGACTCCGGTGCGGCCTCCTCGCGGGTGGAGAGAACCACGGTATCTGAGGTGACCGGCGCCGATGGCTCGCGGTGCCGCCGCTCGCCGGCTTCGTCGACGACTCGCGCCGCCACCCGGATGTCGCCGCGCCGTGTGCTGCGATCCGCGTTGAGGCGAACCCGCGGCCGCGCCACCAGCGTGTAGCGCTCGTGGCGCGCACGTGTCAGGACCCCGTGCGCGAGGTCGTCCTCGAGTGCAGCACGGTACGACTCGAAGGCCGCGAAGTCGGTCGGGTTGAGGTGGAGGACGTACTGGTTGGGGACGATCACGCCGGCGTCGCCGAAAGACTTGTTGGTGTCCATCGCGCGCTCGATGCGCTTGGCCAGAGAGACGGGTTGCAGGCTGGCCCCGAGCCGACCGGCGGGTGCCTCGAAGAGCCGCTCGAGGAAGCCCTCGACGCGCTGGAGGATGCCCACGCGGGCGATGCTAGCACGGCGGCCGGTTGGCCTCGGGATAGGCTCCATCGGCCCCGCCGAGCTCAGCAAGGGCGGTACCAATGCTGGTTTCGGGGGTACCAAAGCGCCCGTGGGGGGCCTTTGGCAACCATCGGTATACTTTGCGCCCCTGATGCTGCCACCGGGTTGCGAGGCCTCATGCCCGAAGCACTAACCGAATCCTTCTGCGAACGCTGCGGCACGCGCTACGAGTTTCCGGCGCCTGCCAAGCTCGGCACGCTTCGCAAGACCCGGGGCCTGGTCTCAGGGTTCAAGAACTACATCATGAGCCAGGACGCCCTGAGCGACACGATCGAGGATGCCATGCGCTCCGAGGAGGAGACGCTGGCCTCGCATCAGCTCGAGGCATTCCACGCCGCCTTCAACTTCTGCATCAACTGCCGCCAGTACGCGTGCACCAATTGCTGGAACGAGAGTGCGGGGCGCTGCCGGACGTGCGTGCCGATTCCCGGCGTCGACGACCTCGAGGATCGGATGGAGGCCGCGTACCTCAGCGACCACCAGGCCATGCATGCCGGAATGGCCGAAGGCCTGGCGCCGGATGGGATCGCGGAGACATTGGGGGTCGAGGCCTGGCCCGAGAGTGACCTCCCGGAGGTCGCGGCGACCAATGGACATGTGCCCGCGGAGTGGCCGGACGAGTCGGCCGCGACCCTCGCGGGTCTGGATCTCGAGGCCGAGCCGGAGACCTACGCGCCCGCGGCAGAGATCGAGGCGGAGCCGATCGCCGCACAAGGCGAGGGGCCCGCCGAGGCCGAGACGCCCGCCGAGGCCGAGCCAGAGCTGGTCGCTGCAAGCGCGGAACCCGAGCTGCATCCGATCCTGGCGTGGGAGGACGACACCGAGCTCACCTTCCGACCGGTCATCGAGTAAGCGCTCCCCGAGCCAGAGGCCGAGTGGATCGCCGCGGAGATCGCTCCAGAGCCGGAACCGGAGTCCGTGGCGGCCGAGGTCGAGCCGGAGCCGATCCTCGCCGAGGCCGAGCTTGCGCCGGAACCTGAGCCGGAGCCCGTGGCCGCCGAGATCGCTCCCGAGCCGGAGCCAAAGCCCGTGGCGGCCGTCGAAGAGGAAGCGGCGCCGCTCGCGCCGCCCACGCCGATCCGTCCAACGCACAAGATCAGGCCGATCTCCGAGACGATCATCCGCATCCCGCGCGTCCAGCCCGCGCCGCCCGCCGCGGAGCCGACGCCGATCGACGACGAGGCCCTCGCAGCGCGGCGCGCGCAGCTGGAGATGCTCGGCATCGACGATCCCGGCATGGGCAAGGTTGGGCAGGCGCACAACGTGCTGCCCTATCGGTCAAGCGGCGCGGGAGTCAGTCCTTCGGAGCTGATGCAGCGCACACTCGGTGGCTCCACCGCATTGTGGGACGCGTCGGCGCGGGAGGTGGCGTCCGCGCGCAGCGCGGTCGCCGTCCAGAACTGCGACGGCTGTGGTCTCTCGCTGTCGGCGAGCGCCCGATTCTGCCGACGCTGCGGGACGCGCCAGGCACGATCCGCCTGAGATCGGCGCGGCCTGCGCTCCGCTACTCCTTCGACGAAGCGGCGGCACCCTCGGACCCAGTCACCTTCGAGGAGTCGCCGGGCTTCGCGCTCTCGGGACTCGAGCTTCCGGACTGAGAGCCTTTCGCTGTCTTGGCCGATGAACCGCCGTCGGATGAGTCGCTGCTCGACGACCTGGCACGGGAATCGGTCCGGTAGAAGCCGCTCCCCTTGAAGATGATGCCTGCCGGATGGAAGACGCGGCGGAGCGGACCTCCGCAATGCTCGCAGGTGGTTGGCCCATCCTCGAGCATCGAGTGGATGACTTCGGTGGTACGGCCGCACTGGCGGCACTGATAGTCGTAGGTCGGCACGCTTGGCACCATGCCCGCGCTGCGGGCGGAATCAGGTCGGGATCGATGACCGCGGAATGGTCGCCGCGGCGGCGGGAATCATGGCAGCCGACCGCTCACCCCGCAATCTACGCGGCCGAACCGATCCGGGCACACGAGATCACGCGTTGCTGGCCCGAGCCCCCAGTCGCATCCACCAACGGCGCGTCTCACGCTCCTCCTTGGGGAGCGGCGGCTGGGTGACAAGCCGTGCGACGTTGTGCAGGTCCTGCGCGATCTTCTCCTTGGGGAACTTGCGGATCACCGGCTGCCCCTCGTTCGCCGCCATGACCGCCTTGGGCCCATTGGAGACGATGGTTGCCGCGATGGGCAGGCCGAGGCTCTGGCTCATGTTCTCGACCGAGATGCCGTGGTTGGCACGGTTGACGACGACCCGGACGATCTCCCCCAGCCCTACCTCCCGGGCGAGCGCCAGGAACTGCGCGCTGTTCCGGATGGCACCGACCTCGGGGGTCACGACGAGAAAGATCTCGGTCGCGAGCGTCAGCATGGCCATCGTTCGATCGTCGTAGCCGGGGTGGTTGTCGACCACCACGTACGCGTGATTGGCCTTTCCCCATCGGAGCGCGGCAAGCAGCAGGTCGACGGTGACCTTCTCCGAGTCGGCCGGATCGCTGCCCCAGGTGAGGACGCGAACCCCGGTGTCGGGGTGGACCGCAGTGATGTGCTCGAAGGCGAGATCGGTCCATTCCGATGGCGGGCTGTCCGCCAGGTCGATGAGGCCCTTCTTGGCGGGCACTTCGAGCACGGCGGTGACGTTCCCGACCCCGACGTCGGCGTCGAAGAGGAGCACGCGATCGCGCGTCTGCTCGCGGAGCGCGACCGCCATGTTGACCGCCACAGTTGTCTTGCCGACGCCGCCCTTGGGGGCGAAGACGCTGATCACGCGGCCCTCGCCCATCATCGGTGTGTCGCTCATCTCGGCGCCCATGCCTGCGGCATCGCCGGGCAGCGCTCGTCCACTGCGAATGAGCATCGCCTGGAGCCGATAGATCAGGGCCTCCGGCGGACAGGGCTTCATGGCGTACTCGTCGCCCTGCGTCCCGTAGTCCGGCGGCTCGGCGCCAAAGATCAGGATGGTCGGCACGCTGCGGCCGTCGTGCAGGCTCGCGTGCAGCTGTTGGGCTACCTCCGGCTGCTCGTCGCAGTCGATGGCGGCCAGGTCGACGTGAGGGCCGGATTCGTCAAGACGAACCGGCTCGAAGCCCGCTCGACGCAACGCGGTCTCCGCGGCCGCAAGCTGGCCGTCAGGCAGCGCGAGCAGGACGTTGGGTCGCTCCATGGGTCCCTTCCGATGCAGTTCGGTGTGTTCCGGACGGCATCAGTGTCCGCGGACCCCCCTGGAGCGACAATGGGACTCCGGCGTAGTACCCGG
>VBGQ01000123.1 GCA_005882055.1 Chloroflexota bacterium | reverse complement strand
TCGGGGTCGATGATGACCAGGTCGACGCGGTCCTGGAGGTCGTCAGCGCGAACTGCCACTCGCGCCGACAGTTCGTCAATCCCATGCCGCCGATCATGGAGCCGGGCGAGTTCTACATGCCCTACCCGGTCGAGGTGGAGGTGGGCGGGGCCACCGTCTTCGTCCTCCCCGTCGAGCGCTTCGAGCGGATCTGACGGAGGGACCGATGGGCGCGTCCTCGGTGGCGCCGGCATGGCTGGGACCGATCGAGGTTGGAGCACCCGACACGGTGGCGGCCTGGAGGGCGCTCGGCAACAGCTTTGCGGGCGTGGATGACCTGCGCCGCGTGCTGCACGAGCGCGTAACCGATGGCGGGGCCGCGCGGATCCTCGCCGAGCAGGAAGTGCTCGCGACCGCGTTGGCGGATGCGCTGGCGGCGGTACCCGAGACCGCGCTCACTCTCCCGGGAGGCGAGGAGGATTGGAACGTGGCGCAGACCTTCGCCCACGCCACCGCCGCGCGGAGATTCCTCCCGACCTGGGGAGCCATGGCGCCGGCCGGCACCTGGCCCGCCGACGATCCTCCGACGGTGCGGCCGTCGATCCCCGGAGATCCTGCGGCCTCGCGTGCGGAGCTGCTGATTCTTCTCGAGAAGAGCCGGCGCTCGCAGGAACGCGCAGCCGAGCAGCTCACCGGACACGAGACCCAACCCTGCCCGCTCGATCACCCGCTGGTCGGGCGGCTGCGCTGCGGCGACTGGCTGCTCTTCGCCGGTGTGCACGACCTGATGCATCTCGAGCAGCTGCACCGCATCGCGGACGAGCAGCTGAGCGGGTCGTAGCCGGTCGAGCCCGGTGCACTCGGAACGCCCGGCGCCGATCGTCCTGGTCGTCGCGCCACCGCCGGTTGACGAGGTATTCGGCACGTACGCCGCGGTCGCGGCAGGGGCCATGCACCTGCTCGCGGCGGAGCTCTCGCAACGCCTGGCGCGCGCCGGCGCCGCGGTCATCCCACTGCCGACGCAGCCACACGACCCGGACGCAGGTCCCTTCCACTGGGGGCGATGGTTCGCGGAGGCCGCGCGCCAATCCCTCGCCGACGCCGCCGGGCGGGGTGCTCACGTGGACGCCATCGGCTATGCCGGCTCCGGCGCGCTCGCGCTGCTCGATGACGCTGGCCTCGACCTGCTGCTGGCCCCGCTCCCCGGGGAGGTCGTCGGCAACAATCGCTTCAGCGCGGACGCGTTCGTCGTCGCTGGCGCCGGGCACGCCACCGACGCGCCGGATGGGACCGCGCGCCGGGGACCGGACCTGGAGCGTGCGCTTGATCGCCTCGAGGCGTGCCCGTCCGACAACGGTGCGGTCCGTTGCCTGGAGAGCGCCGGGTTTCGGTCGCGTGACCTGGCGGATCATCCCTGGTCTCGCTTCGACGTGGACACGCCGCTGGACCTGGCGCTCTTGCGCCTCGCAACGCGACTGCCCGGCACGCGTCGGGTCGACGAGTCGATAGCCGGGTATCTGGAGATGGCCCGCCTGCCGGGGGGTGCCGAGCTGCTCGTCCCAGAGCTCGAGCGCATCGGCCGGGTGATGCGCGACCCGGCGCGTCAGCTGGTGGCCGCCGGCCGGATCCCCGCCTCGCTGCTGCGCGAGCTCGAGACCGAGGCAGCCTGCCGGGTACGCGCCTACGTTGAGGAGCGGGGGATGCGGTCCGCCCGCGGCGCGGGACCGCCCCACTCCCTGCTCGCGCGCTGGGTGGACGAGCGCGGCGCCGTATCACTGGTTGCCGAGCTCGCCGCGCTGGGCGATGCGGTCATCCTCGACACGCGCGTGCTCATGGCCGCGCTCGGCGGCTCCGCGGAGATCGATGCCTGGCCTCCGGCGGAGGAGCGCTTCGCGTCAGATTTCTCCGATCCAGCTCCAATCCGAACGCCCTGGCTGCGGGAGATGGTCGAGGAGGCCCGCGGCGCCAGGATCCCGTTCCTCTTCGGTGGGCACTCGCTGGTGAGCGACGGCTTGAGGCTGATGCTGGCGGCGGCCTGGCTCGGCCGATGACCGATGCGACGGAGCCTGCCTGCTAGACTGATGACACGGTCCGCGGCCCTCGTGGCGGCTGATCGCAGCAAACCGAATGTGAGCGCGGGTGGCCGCCCGCGGTGGCACCCCGCAGCGAGCACGCATCCGTGCCCGCGGAGTTGGAGATGCAAGACCAGACCGGCCTGATCTACGTCATCGGCTTCGGGGCTGCCACGACGATCTTCGTGTTCGGCACCATCGCCGCCGCGTGGCTGCTCTCGCATCGCCGACGAACGCTGCAGAAGGGCCTACCCTACGAGTCGGGAATCGACACCATCGGCGACACCTGGAGCCGCTTCGGCCTCGCGTTCTACCTGTTCGCGCTGCTCTTCGTGGCGTTCGACGTCGAGATCATCTTTGTCTACCTGTGGGCCGTGGTGATCCGCGCCGTCGCCGTTCCCGGCATCGTGATGATGGGCATCTTTCTGGTCGTTCTGATGTTCGGCGAGTTCTATGCCTGGCGGAAGGGAGACCTGCGATGGCATTGACCGACAAGCCCAAGGTCGAGCAGCCTCAGTCGGCTGCCCTGGTCGCCACCCCAAACCGCATCGAGATACCGGAGGGCTTGCCCTCGGATGACGAGCTGTTCGCCCCGTTCGGCATGGAGGAGCACCCGACGGGCGGGTTCCATGGTCTGCTCGAGGTCATCCCCACCAAGGCTGACCTGGTCATCGACCTGATCCGTGCCAACAGCCTCTGGCCGCTGCTGAGCGGATTGTCGTGCTGCGCCATCGAGATGATGAGCACCGCCACGAGCAAGAACGACATCGACCGATTCGGGATGTTCCCCTTCCGAGCGTCGCCACGGCAGGCGGACGTGCTCATCGTGGCGGGCACCCTGACCACCAAGATGGCCGGACCGCTGGTTCGCCTCTGGGAGCAGATGCCCGAGCCCAAGTGGTGCGTGGCGATGGGCACCTGCACCACCTCGGGTGGCCGCTTCAAGCGCTCGTACAGCGTCGTGCAGGGGGTCGATCGGGTGATGCCGGTCGACGTCTACGTGCCTGGCTGCCCACCTCGGCCGGAGGGCCTGATCTACGGACTGCTCAAGCTGCGCGAGCTGGTGATGGCGCGGCGAGGCCAGTGGCGCACCTACGTCGATCGCGGACCCCAGCGCGTCGCCTGGGAAGGGGACGTCCGCTGACTGCGCCCGCCAAGGCGGGGGCCCTGGTGCGGCTGCTCGTCGAGCGATTCCCAGGGACGGCACACGACCTGTGGACCGATGAGGACACGGTCGAGGTGCGGATTCCGCGCGCGGAGGTGGTCGATACCCTGCGCACCCTGCGGGACGACGCGCAGTTCGGCTTCTTCATGCTCGCCGATGCGGCCGCCGTGGACTACGGCGTCGGCAAGCACTTCGAGGTCGTCTACCACCTCTATTCGGAGAAGCACCCGGCCTGGCTGCGCGTTCGGGTTCCAGTCGAGCGGGCGAACCCGCGGACGCCGTCGGTGACCAGCCTGTGGACGGGCGCCATGTTCCACGAGCGCGAGATGTACGACATGATGGGGATCGTCTTCGAGGGCAACCGCGACCTGCGCCGCATCTACATGTCGCCCGACTACCGCTCCTTCCCGCAGCGCAAGGACTTCCTGCTGCCCGATGACGCGGCTGACTCGTCCGCGGCCGGGGTGAATCCGCTCGAGCGCCCCGAGACGTGGGACCTCACCACCTTCTCCCAGGAGCTCACCAGCTCGGCGGCCACCTACCCACCGCTCGACACGCAGGTCGACGTCCCAGCAGAGGCCTATCCCCACGGCCAGGAGTCGGCCGACAAGAGCCGCCCCGCATGACCGCCGTCGATCCCGAGACCCGCATCCCCGACCCC
>VBGQ01000122.1 GCA_005882055.1 Chloroflexota bacterium | reverse complement strand
GTCGCACGCCGTCTGGCTGCCGACCTGCGGGCCGTGCTGCCGGCCTTGTACGACGACACGGCCTCGATCGGCAAGCTCTACCGGCGCCAGGATGAGATCGGCACGCCATTCTGCATCACCGTCGACGTCGACTCCCTGACCGATGGAGCGGCGACCATCCGAGAGCGCGACAGCATGACCCAGGAACGCGTTGCGCTGGCTCAGATCCCGGCGCGGATCCGCGAGCTGGTGGAGGGTGGGACGTGGACCGGGACCGCGCGGCCCACGGGCGAGCCGGTCAGCGATGGTTGACGCAGGGAGTGGGCTCGAGCCCATCCAGATCGTTGCCGAGGGCTACGACGAGATCGCGGATCGGTACCTGGACTGGAGCGCGACGGCGCCGATCCGGTTGCGCTACCTGGAGCAGCTCCTGGAGCTCCTGGCGCCGGGGTCGGACGTCCTCGAGCTCGGCTGTGGCGCCGGCGAGCCCGTTACGCGCCAGCTGGCGGAGCGGCATCGCGTTGTGGCGGCGGATGTCTCGCGCCGCCAGTTGGAGCTGGCTGGCCAGCACGCGCCACAGGCCCAGCTCGTTCTGGCCAACATGCTCGACCTTGCCTTCCCCGAGGCCTCGTTCGACGCTGTGGTCGCCTTCTACTCGCTGACCCACGTCCCGCGAAGCCATCACGCGGATCTGATCGGTCGCATCGTCGGTTGGATGCGTCCCGGCGGGCTGGTGCTGCTCACCATGGGTGGCCTCGACAATCCGGGGACCGTTGAGGAGGACTGGCTGGGGGCGCCGATGTACTTCAGCCACTTCGACGCGCCGACCAACCGCGCCCTCATCCAGCGCGCAGGGGTGCGGCTCCTTTCGGCGGACACGGTGGAGGAGGATGCCAGAGACGCTGGCGCGCGATTCCTGTGGGTGATCGGTCGGGTTGACTGAGCTGTCGGCCTTCGCGGAGGTGCAGGCCGCCTACGAGCGCGGCGATCACGAGGACGTGCTGCGCCGGACGGAGGCGATCCTCGCGGAGCGGCCCGGTGACGACGCCGCGCATGAGCTTCGCGCGCGAGCGCTGCTCGCCCTGGGACGCGTGCGCGAGGCGGAGTCGGAAGCGGAGGACGCGGTGCGCCTCGACCCCGACGAGATCCGCTACCACGAGCTGCTCGCGGACGTGCTCGCCAGCGAGGGGGCGCATCGCGATGCGGCGGACGAATACCGCCGGCTCGCGGCCGGCAACCCGCGACAGGCGGACTGGACGGTTGCCGAGGCGCGCGAACGGCTGGGTGCGGCCCAGCCCGAGATGGGGACCGAGGCTGCCCGGCGCGCCCTGCGCCTCGACCCGGGCAACGCGACGGCGCAGCTGGCCCTGGCGCAGGGATTGACTCGCCTCGGCCAGGCGCAGCCGGCCCTCGAGGCGGCGCTACGCGCGGCATCGCTGCTGCCCGGTGATCCTGCCGCGGAGGAGACGCTTGCCGACGCGCGCTGGCTGACCGGGGAGGTGAGCGCAGCGCTGGAGGCCTACCGGACACTCTCCGCCCGGCTGGATGGCGCCGCGCGAGAGGGCGTCATGCGCAAAGCGCGAACCCTGGTCGGGCAGCGTTCCGGTTGGCTGGGACGGCTGGTCGCCGGGATCCCATTCCTGTTCGGGGTCGCGCTGCGCAATGGGTGGCTGAGCGTCTCGTGAGGGTCGGCCTGCTACGCGAGCGGATCGTCGCGGCACTGGCGACCGGGCTTCACCGACCGGAGCCGGAGGTGGTGGCCCTGACCGCGGATCGGACCAAGGCCATGGCGGTTGCGCTCGCCGGGCGCCGGGACGACGAGGAGGTCGAGGTCGAGGATCTGGAGGTGACCACCGCACGCGCCGCGGCGATCCTTGGCTTCCACCCGGAGCACGTACGTCGCCTGATCCGCGGCGGACGGCTGCGAGCCCGCCGCGAGGGCGGCGATTTCCGCGTTCGGCTCAACGATCTATGGCCGTTGCTCGATGTCCGGCACCGCGAGCCGGGGAGGCGGCGGCTGCGCGTCCGCCGCTGAAAGTCCGGGTTGGGCTGGCGCGGAGGTCTCGTCTAGGATGCGCCGATGACCGAGGAGGGCGGCAGCGGCACACGCCTGGTATGCCCGGCGTGCGGTCGCGCCCGAGAAGCCGGCGGTCGGTTCTGCCCGGGCTGCGGGCTCGATTACTGGCGTCTCGCGGCCGGCGGCACCGTGGAGTCGGCGGGCGGGCCGGGCGCGCCAATCAAGAAGAGCCGCTTCGGGCGGAAGAAGCAGCCGACCCCCGAACCTTCCCCAGCGCCGGCGTCGATGCCAGTGGTGCCACGTCCGGCAGCCTTCGCTCGTCCTGGCGCCCCTCCGGTTGCGCCCCCCAGCGCCCCGGGCCGCCCCGCGCCGGCGGCGGCCGCACCCGAAGGCGCCGCTCCTGCGGGCACGCCGAGCAGTGGGCTCGGCCGGTTCACCCAATCGCTCCGCATTCCGGAGTCTCCGCGGTCGCGGCTGATCGCCGGCGGCGTGGCGGCGGCGATCGTGCTGCTCATCGTCGCCCTGGTGGTCCTGCGTCCCAGTGGCGAGGTCGCGTCGACCACGACCCCCACGCCGGGTCCCTCCACGCAGGCGCCCGACGAGGTGATCGCCGCGTTCTTCAAGTCGGTCCGTGACCCCGCCGCGGCGTTCGAGGTCAAGCTGAACGGCACCTTCACCCAGACGACGCGAGGCAAGCGCGCGACCGGCTCCATCGTGGCCGACGTGCGCGTGGTGGGGGACAGCCTGGCAGGCACCCTGCGCCTCACGCAGCCAGGCGCGCCTGCCTTCAGCGGATCGATCGTACGCATCGGTCTTCAGTCGTGGACCCGCGCGCCGGGCACCGCGTGGCGACAGCAATCACTGCCGGCGGCGGCCGATACCCTCAACCCGTTCGCGTGGATCGCGACGGTAGATGACCTGACCTACGTGCGCGCGGGACCCGGGCAGGGCGGCCACCCAACCGAGATCCTGCAGAGCACCAAGTGGCTGAGCGGCACCCAGTTCGACGACCTGATCCTGGGCCTGACCGATTCGCAGCGTGACAGCAGGATGGAGGTGGAGGCCACCGATGCCGGCGCTCCGCTGCACGCCACCTACCAGTTCACCATCCGCGGGACGGTCTCGCCGACGGAGGGATCACTCCAGCTGAGCGGGTCGACCGAGTTCACCTTCAGCCACTGGGACGAGCCGTCCACCATCGGTCCACCGGCCTAAGCCGGTACAATTTCGGCCCCGCCTTCTCCAGGAGGACGCCGCCACCCCATGCCCAGGACCGCCCGGAAGTCCGCCGCGACCACATCGCCTCGTCCACGTCGCCCGCGGGCGACGGCATCCCCGCCTTCAACCGGCGCTGAACGGAATGGCAAGCTGATCTACACCTTCCCGGAGGGCAACGCGGGGATGCGGCGCCTGCTGGGCGGGAAGGGCGCCGGCCTGGCGGAGATGACCAACGCGGGCCTGCCGGTCCCCCCGGGCTTCACGATCACCACCGAGGCCTGCAACGCCTACTACGCGGCCGGTCGTGAGCTGCCGGACGGCCTGTGGGACGACATTCGCGCTCACATGTCGGACCTGGAGCGCGAGACCGGCAAGGGCTTCGGCGACGCCGAGAACCCGCTGCTGGTCAGCGTCCGCTCGGGAGCCGCTTTCAGCATGCCCGGGATGATGGACACCGTCCTGAACCTGGGCCTCAACCCGGAGACCGTGGCGGGGCTCATCAAGCTGACCGACAACGAGCGGTTCGGATACGACGCGTGGCGGCGCTTCGTGGCCATGTTCGGCCGGATCGTGCTCGACATCGAGGCGGCCGCCTTCGATGAGCCTCTCGAGCAGCTCAAGGAACGCCGACACGCCAAGGCTGATACCGACCTGACCGCCACGGACCTCCGCGCGCTGGCGGACGAGTACCAGCAGATCGTGCAGGAACGGACCGGACAGCCCTTCCCCACCGATCCATACCGACAGCTCGAGCTCGCGGTGCGCGCCGTCTTCGATAGCTGGTTCGGCAAGCGGGCTCACGACTACCGCGAGTTCAACAAGATCCCGCACGACCTGGGCACCGCGGTGAGCATCGTGACCATGGTCTTCGGGAACATGGGCGCTGAT
>VBGQ01000121.1 GCA_005882055.1 Chloroflexota bacterium | reverse complement strand
CTTCTGGGCCGGGAACGGCGAGCCCGGGGCGGCGGTCAGCCGGCCATCGGCTCCCACCACGAAGCTGTCGATGAAGGACGGACCAACATTGGGGCCGACCTCGGTGCCAACCAAATGCCGGCCGTCGTCGCTGAAGAGAACCTGCCCCGGCAGGGCGGTATCGGGAAGGCTCACCGTGGATCCCGCGATCGGGCTCAGGTGACCTCCCGCGTTGAGGGTGAAGCCGGTGTAGTTGCTGCCTCCGGCACCGGTGTTGGCGACGTACACCAGCCGGCCGTGGACGGCAATGCTGATAGGGGTGGTGCCGTTCGACGAGGTCTCGTCGACGAGGCGCAGGGAGCCGTCCGGGCGAATCTTGAGGACGGAGACGTCGTTGGCCGCGGTATCGACGGCCAGCAGGTAGCGGCCATCTGCGGAGCGCTGGAGCGCGCCCGCCGAACCGATCACGATCCCCGCTCCCGCGCCGCCCGCATCGAACGGGGTGCCGGCGATGGGTGTCAGGGTTCCGTCCGCATGCCGGTCGAAGCCGGAGACGGTGTTGTGGCCGGCGGTGCTGTTGTTGACGTAGACGTGGCCGACGACGGGCGATGTAGTGGATGCGGCGACTGCTCCCAGGGATGTGCCCAGGAACGAGGTCGCCACGATTCCACCAACGAGGGCGCTGCGTATGAGCCGATGCATCCTTGGCCTCCAAGCGTGGTTGGGTTGATGCCCGCCACGGTGGGATCCGAAGGCGACGGCGGTGTGACACGCATTTGACGGGACGATGACAACCCGCCGGCGGTGGCCGGCTTCTGCTCAGGCGGGCGCCGTCGAGCTCCGAACGACAAGCGTCGTTGGGAGACGGACGGTGGTGCCCTGGTCGCGAGCCAGGGATGTGTCCTCGTGCACGGCGATCCGTGCGAATGCCCACGCGCCCATCTCCCGCTTGGGTTGGGAAATCGTGGTGAGAGGCGGATCGGTCCATTGCGCCAGCTCGATATCGTCGAAACCGACCAGGCTGACGTCCCGGGGGACGGCGAGTCCCACGCCCCGCACGGCGCGCATGGCGCCAATCGCGGTGAGGTCGTTGTAGCAGACCACCGCGGTGGGACGGGGCCGACGGGCGAGGAGATCCGCCATCGCCTGCTCGCCACCAGCCACGCGGCCATCGCCCTGGGCGACAGCCACGCTCGCGGGATCGATACCCGCACGCCGCAGAGCGTCACGTACCCCCGTCAGGCGCGCCGCCGCAGCGGTGTTCGTCGCGGGGGCGGTGATGTGGCCAATCCTGCGGTGACCCAGGCCAATCAGGTGCTCCGCCGCAAGCCGAGCGCCGCCGCGATTGTCGCTGGTGATGGCCGGAAGGCCCGAGCTCGTCGCCTCGCTGTTCACCAGCACGACCGGTACGCGGGCTCTCCTGAGGAGCGCGGCATGGCGCGCCCCGACCCGGCTCGCGGCCACGATGATCCCATCCACTCTGCGTTCGAGCAGCAAGTTGATGTAGGCGAGCTCGCGTTGCGGCTCATCGGTCGCGTTGCACAAGAGCAGGGCGAAACCGTGCTCGTGGGCAGCGTCCTCGACGGCACGCACGATCTCCGGGAAGTACGGATTCTCGATATCGGTCACTAGCAGTCCTAGGGTCCTGCTCCGCCGCAACTTGAGGGCACGTGCCGGCCCCGACGGCCGATAGTCGAGCGCCGCTGCCGCGGTCAGGACCCGTTCGCGCGTCGCGGGTGCGGAATTTCGCGCCCCGGTCAGGATGCGGCTGACTGTCGCAATCGAGACGCCCGCCGCGCCAGCCACGTCTCGGAGGGTCGCACCTGGGGTCGACCGATCCGAGGCGCCAACACGAGATGCTTCGTGCGCCACGTCACGCCCCTGCAGCCAGCACCGCGTTCAGCGCGGCGGCACCACGACGCACCACGTCACTCGGATCCTCGTCCCAGTAGTCGGGGTTGAACGTCTCGAGGCTCCAGGGACCGTCATAGGAACGGTTGCGCAAGGCTGCGATCAGGGCCGGAAGGTTGATGACGCCAAGGCCGGGGAGGAGCCGGTCCGCATCCTCGAGCCTTGATGGCGACTTCGACGGCGCGTCGTTGAGGTGGACCATTGCCAGTCGCTCAACGGGGAATTCATCGAGGGAGCCCGCGCCGCTTGCATGCCAGTGGCACGAATCGAGGACTAGCTCGATGCCAGGCAGGCCATCGACTGTCCGGCCCGCCGCCGCCGGCGTCGGAATCGGGCAATCGAAGAAGCCCAGGAATTCGAAGGCCACCCGCACCCCGAGTGCGGCTGCATGCTCTCGCACCACTTCGAGGCCTTCCCGGACGCCACTCCGTGCCTTCTCCTCGCTGAGACCCGGAGCCCGCGGCGGGACTGCGAGCAGTGCATGCGCCCCGATCGTCCGGCACGCATCGAGTCGCGGCGCCAGATCGGCCAGGAGCTGGTCCCGGTCGAGGGAACCATTGGGGCGAAGCGAGATCCGCACCCCATTGAGGCTCCACACCTCGCCGGGGCGAGAGGCCGCCCTCGTGGCCCGCAGCTCGTCCGGGTCGTCCAGGAGGCGCTCGGCGCGTGCCTCGATGCCATCGAAACCCGCCTCCCGCGCCAACGCGAGCGATCGCGGGGTGGGCGTGGTCATGATCGTCGCCCCGTTGAGGTAGCGAGCCATCGCACTACTTCTCGCGAATCACGCCGAAGGTCAGGCCGGCGATGACATAGCGCCGAGCAAAGAGCATGAGGACCAGCGGGATGACGATGGCGATCACGCCACCCGCGGCCATGTCGTTCCAGATGATCTCGAACTGGGTGACCAGCCCCTGGACGCCGACCGGGAAGGTCATCGACTGCGGTGTCGCGGTGAGGATGAACGCGAACATGAATTCGGCCCAGTCGAACGCGAATACGATCACCCCCGCGGCCAGGACGCCGGTGGCGGCCAGCGGCAGCAGGACGAGACGGAAGGCCTGGAACCGCGTGCCACCATCGACGAGGGCTGCCTCTTCCACCTCGGCCGGGATCTGTTCAAGGAACCCCTTCAGCATCCAGATCGAGAGTGGAAGGTTGAAGATCGTGTAGACCAGCACGAGAGCCGGGATCTGGTTGTAGAGGCCAATGGTGCGCACGATCGTGAAATACGGGATGACGACAGCGATCGGCGGCAAGAACCGAAGCGAGAGCGCCCAGTTGAGCACGAAGTTGCGCATCCCGCGCTGGACGGGGAGCCGCGTGATCGGATAGCTGATCGCGAACGCGACGGCGACCGCGATGGCCGTTGCCGAAGCTCCAACGATGACGCTGTTGATCAGCAGACCGAGGAACCCACGCGTGATCAGCACGCTGAAGTACGGTTCGAGCGTTGGCTGGTGCGGATACAGGGTTGGCACCGCCTGGAAGAGCTCCGCCTTCGTCTTCAGTGAGGTAGCCACCAGGTAGTACAGCGGGAAGATGAAGACGACGAAGGTCGCTCCGAGCGCAGCCCACACCAGGATCCGTTTGACGATGCGTGGCATCAGCTCGTATCCGCCGGCAGGAAACGACTAATGAGGGTGTACAGCGCGATCATGAAGGCCATGACGATGACCGCCAGCGCCGACGCCTGTCCCAGGTCGAAGAAGCGGAATGCGATCCGGTACAGGTAGAGGCTGAGGAACTCGGTCGTCCGACCCGGGCCGCCGCCGGTCAGCACGTAGACGTGGTCGAAGACTCGCAGCACATCCGCCAGCCGGAAGAAGATGACCAGCAGGAGCAGCGGCCGGAGGTATGGCAGCTCGATGTGCCTGAACTGGGCCCACGAGCCCGCGCCCTCCAGCTGCGCCGCCTCGACGGATTCGGGCGGAACCGTCTGCAGTCCCGCGAACATCACCAGGTACACGAACGGCGTCCACTGCCAAACGTCGACCGAGGCCACCGCGAAGATCGCAAGCGGCGGGTTCGAGAGCCACAGGAATTGATCGTGCCCGGTCTGGCCCAGAAGGGCGTTGATGAGCCCGTAGTCGGGGATGTACAGCAGCCGGAAGACGACGCCCAT
>VBGQ01000120.1 GCA_005882055.1 Chloroflexota bacterium | reverse complement strand
ATCGCGGGGGTCAGGGGTTCGAGTCCCCTCATCTCCACCATTCCATCCGGTAAGCGAACCTGAGGCGGCACGCGGTAGGTAACTCGCACCTCAGCCGCCGAGACCACCCGCACCTCCTCGATCAGCTGGGGGCAATGTCCTTGCCGACCCGGATCCCAGCAGATTGGTCTCGCGCAGACGCCATTTAGACCCCATCATTAGGACGCGTTCGCGAGTCTAATCTCCGGGATCCTCGCTCGACCCAACAGTTCCGAATGCGGCCTGTAAGGACCTCCTTCTGATCGACTCGCCAGCATCACTGCGCCAAGCACGAATCGGATGGCACGAACGGGCTCCCGTTTTCGGGCGGTGGCAGAGAGAGCTCGCGTCCGCGCGATCGCTGCGCTCGGCCAGTGGCTCGGATCAATATCCGTCAGAACGCGAAGGCACGAGCCAGCACGGAGTCCAGCTCAGTCCACGCGAACACGGGCGCAGGTGTTAGCGGACGTCGCGCGAGCGGTACGCCGCCTCGGCCGCGGTCCCGGTCAGGTTATGGGCGGCGAGCGGTCCTCAGGTTGATTGCCCCCAACGTGAACAGCGAGATGAGCACGAGCATGCCTGCCAGGAACGTCCCTGCCGGGAGCGTCCCACGCGATGGAGAAGCGGGGGCGCTGACGGCGCTGTTCGGGAGGCTGGGGGCGGGCGGTGAGGGCGCAGCGATGGCGCTCACGATGACTGCGAAGCTGCCGCTGGCGGTATGGCCAACGGCATCGGTAGCGGTGCAGGTCACGGTCGTGGTGCCCACCGCGAAGGTCGAGCCCGAGGCCGGCAGGCAGGCCACCCCGGCGACACCGCCTTGCTCATCCGTTCCGGTTGGGGGCGTGTAGGTCACCACCGTCGGGGCTGGCGGGCTGACGGCCACCGACACGTTCGCATGGGCTGCGATCGTTGGCGGCTGGGCCTCGTAGGCGCCGATGTCGCAGGCCGCGGGGCGCGGCATGCCGCGCTGATCTACACCGCTCACGGGTGACGCAGCGCAGACGCTAGAGGTCCCGGCATCGATGGCCGGGTTACCGGCCACCAGAGCCAGGGCGATGGTCTGGGTCGGGCCGCCGTTGTCGGCCAGTCCGGCCGGGACGAGGATGTCGGCCAGGGTCTTGCCGCCGGGCACCCCGATGATGGATGTCGTGGTGGTCTCGACCGTGCCGGCGACGTCAGGCCCGGTCGGAGCCGAGTTACCCGCCACGATGGTACTCACCAGGGTCTCATTCGCCGAGGCGTTGATGCCACCGCCCACCAGGCCTGTGTTGCCGCTGATCGTCGAATTGGTGACGGTGAGCGATCCGGTCGGGCCGGCAAAATCGAGGATCGCCCCGCCGCCCTGCGCGGCCGTGTTGCCGCTGAACGTCGAGTTCGTGACCGTGGCCGTGCCGCTGTTCACGATCGCGCCCCCGCCGCCGTTGGCCGCGTTGCCGCTGAACGTCGAGTTCGTGACTGTCAGGACGCCAGCTCCACTGCTGTAGATAGCAGCCCCGTTCGGTGCCGTGTTGCCGCTGAACGTCGAGTTCGTGACGGTCAGAGGCCCGGTGTTGACGATCGCACCGCCCGCGAGGCTGGTCGTCGCGGTGTTACCTGTGAATATCGAGTTCGTGACGGTGAGGGATGCCGAGCCCGTGGTTTGGATGCCGCCACCCTGGACGGCCGTTCCGTTGCTGATGGTCAGGCCGGACAGGGTGACCGTTCCAGCGGTCACGTTGAATACCCGGAACGAGGAGGCACCGCTAACGGTCACCGCACCCGCGCCAGCGACCGTTAGGTCGGTGGAGATGTCCGGCAGAGCGGAGCTCAAGGTGACCGTGCCGGCCACGCTGAAGGTGATGGTGTCGGCGCCAGATCCGGCCGCGCACTCACCGGCGGCCGCGCCCGAGGCGGTGTCGGTGTTGGCTGCGGTGATCGCCTCGCGCAGGGTGCAGGCCCCGTCGTTGGCGGCGACGTCGGCGAGCGAGTTGACGGCGATCGAGGCCGCCAGGGCCGAAGACACCCCTATCGATCCGATGAGCCCGAGAGCGGCGAGGAGCGCACCGAGACGGCGCAGCACAGCGGGGGACATGGGCATCAACCTCCATCCGTGGGGATCGTCTGGAGTGACACCCACAGACGCCTTCGGCTTGGCGATCGTAGTCTCCCTCACGGCATAGGGTCAAACAGTTTTGAATCGACCGTATGTCCCGGCCACGCTCTCCGCGGCGGCGCCCGTTTGCCCCTCGGCAGAGCCGGCAGCAATACCGGCAGCAACAGGCCCGGACGCTCCCGGTTACCCCCTCGGCTGAATCGGGCAATTCTGAGCCCCAAGGAGACATCGGGGGACGTCCGCGGACACTATGGCGGCCTATGCAAAACCGCGTACATCGACCGATTAGCGCGCGGGGTCCTTGAGCTCAAGGAGCGGACCTGCAAGCTGTCCTTGGTTCGCATACTGTGAGATGCGGACCACCATTCCTACTCCTTGCCGCGAGCCAGCGCGACTGCCTCATCGAGCGCCAAGCGTGAGCCAGCTTCCGATTCGGCCTCGAACCGTTCTCCGAGTCGCGCACGCGCAGACTGCTCAGTCGGTTCGACCAGACGGCCCTCCGATCGAGGATCCGGTTCGAATCCCTCTTCGTCAGCGACGCTTCGAGCCTTGGCGAGAAGCCGGGTGGCTGCCACCGCGTCGAGCTCCACCTCGATCGCGGCCAGAAAGATGAGCGCCTTCGTGATCTCGGTCGGAGAGTCCAAATCAGCGGCCTCGACGAGTGCGGCCCTCATGAGCGGCAGCGCCTCCGCGCCTCGACCAGCTGAGATAAGCGCGTATCCGATGTCCAGCTCGGCGTTCACCGCCTCCCACGGCCGTCCCAGACGCCGGAACAGACCTGCAGCTCCCTCAAACGTTTCCCGCGCGCGGTCGGGGTCCTGGTCTTCCATGAAGGTCAACCCGCGCAGGTACATGACCCAGCCGAGCCCCGCTTCGCTTCCGAGCTCTCGCAGGAGACGCTCGCATTCGTCGAGCAGCCGCCGTCGCTCGACCTGATCGGGCTCGTCGAAGCTCAGGACGCGAAGCGCCCACTCGATCTGACGTTTGTCCCCTTGGTCGCGTGCGAGCGTCAGGGCCTGGTTGGCATGTGCCCTTCCCGCCTCGGCATAGCCGAGATTCGAGGCAGCGAGCGCGGCAGCACCCAACGCCTGGGTTCGAAGGTGGGCGTCGGCGACGGCCGACCGCTCCAGCGCCGACGTCAGCCATCCATACATCTCGCGCAGGCTCGCTCGGGTCCAAAGACACCAGAACCCGCGCGTAGCCAAACGAAGTTCGCGCTCTGCGTCGCGAGAGGCCACGAGCCAACCGAGCGCTCGCCGGATGTTGCT
>VBGQ01000203.1:9321-13215 GCA_005882055.1 Chloroflexota bacterium | reverse complement strand
CAGCGCAGGTCGAGGACACGCGAACGAATGCCGTGCGACTCGGACAGCAGGCGCTGGGCCTGCAGCGAGAGGCGCATCCCGTTGGCGAAGCTGATCAGCAGCAGGTCGACCGGATCGGAGGGTGCGGTGCCATCGGTCCCGTAGACGCCAACCTCGCCGGGCAGCAGCGCGCTGGGGGGAGGCGGGTAGTCGCTCAGCCAGCGCCCGTCCCCCGGCTCGAAGAGGTCCTTCTCGTGGTAGAGCGCGATGGGCTCCAGGAAGACGACGACGCGGCCGTCCTCCGCGGCGAGCGCCACGGCGCCGCGCAGCATGCGGGCCGCGTCGTCGCCGCGGGCGGGTACCGCCAGGATCAGGCCCGGAATGTCTCGCAGCGCGCCGACGCTGTTGTCGTTGTGGAAGTGCCCGCCAAAGCCCTTCTGGTAGGCGAGCCCAGGCAGCCGCAGGACCATTGGGCTGCGGAACTGGCCGGAGCTGAAGAACTGCAGCGAGGCAGCCTCGCTGCGGATCTGGTCAAGCGCGTTGTGCACGTAGGCGAGATATTGGATCTCCGGGATGGGCAGCAGGCCGATGTGCGCGGCTCCCTGCGCGATCCCCAGGATCGAGGTCTCGTCGAGGAGGGTGTCGAAGACGCGTCCTGCGCCGAAGCGTCGCTGCAGGTCGTGCGTCACGTTGTAGACGCCTCCCTTGCGCGCCACGTCCTCGCCGAACACGATCAGCTCGGGACGCCGGGCGAGCTCGTCGGCAAGCGCGGCGTTGATCTGCCCGGCCAGGGTCCGCGCGTTCGGGCTCGACGCCTGCTCGGGAAGCGACCCCTCGAAGCTCGCGGCGCGGGCCTCTGGCTCCAGGAGGGGGGTTTCGGCGCGGGCCGCGACGGCTGCGACGTGATACGGGGCGAGCGGTGCGACCACGGCCTCGGTGGTGGCCAGGCGGGGTCGGCGCGCGGCTTCGTCGGCGGCGGCCATGACTCGCTCGCGGAGGTCGCGCGCGATGTCGCTGAGGACCTGCGGAGAGGCGGCCCCGGTCTCGATCAGGCGGCGGGCGTTGCGAAGCAGCGGGTCGCGGGCCTCGGTGGCCGCAATCTCGTCGACGCCGCGGTAGACGTGCTCCGCGTCGCTGCCTGCGTGGCCCCAGAGCCGAACCGTCTTGAGGTGCAGGAACGCTGGCCGGCGCGACGAGCGGACGAAATGGATCGCCTGCTTGGCGACCTCCCAGACCTCGTCGAGCTCGCCGTCTGCGAACCAGTAGCCCAGATGCGGCTGGTTGCCGAAGGTCTCCGCGATCCAGCCCTGCGGCGTGGGCACGCTGATGCCCCGGTCGTTGTCCTCACAGATGAAGAGGATCGGCATGGGCAGGCCGATCTTCACGCCATAGCGGGCTGTATTGAACGCGGACAACGCCGTCGCGTGGTTGACCGACGCGTCGCCAAAGGAGCAGGCCACGATGGCGTCGTCGGGGAGCTCGGTGGCCACGCCCAGCCGCCGCGCGCGGCTCAGTGAGAACGCCAATCCCATCGCCTTGGGAAGGTGGCTAGCGATCGTGGAGGTCTGGGGCGGGACCCAGAGCGCGCGGCTGCCCCAGACCTTGTGCCGGCCCTCCGCGATGGGATCCTCAGCCGAGGCGACGATCCCGAGCAGCGTGTCGAAGATGGGAGTCTGGCCGGGGAGCTGCCTGGCGCGCGCCATCATCAGGGCACCGGACCGGTAGTGGAGGAAGGCGGGATCGTTGATCCGCAGCTGGGCGCCGAGGACCACGTTGTTCTCGTGGCCGGCGGAGCCGATCGTGTAGAAGCTGCGGTCGGTCTTCTTCAGCTCGCGCGCGGCGACGTCGAGCACGCGACTGGCGATCTGGTCCTCCCAGAGCTCGACGGCCTTGCGCGCCGTCAGTGTCGAGTCCGCTCCAAGGGGATCGTCGGGCGCCAATTGGGTTGCCGCAGGAGCGGCCCGTTCGAGGAGCTCGTCGAGGGCGCGCTCGACGATGGCGACGCGGTCGAAGGTCATCGGGCGCCCGCCATGATAGTCGTGCCCGCGGTAAGCGCGTGGTAATGGGCCGATAAGGCCCGGTGCGGTCTCCTCAGCGCGCGGTGGGGCCGCGCGTCCCCCTCTCGCGGCCCCCACCGCCACGCACGAGGAGGAGACCGATGCACCGGCTGCAACGCCCCGTCAGCAACGGCAGCGGATGGCCGCGCTGAGCGCAAGTCGACTCAACCAGCGCTGATCAGGACGATCGCGACCAACGCGAGCCCGACCCCGGCGAGCCCAAGCCGGGGAAGCCGCTCGCGGAGGACGGCTCGCGCCATGAGCATGGTGAAGAGCGGGTAGATGCCGGAGAGCGCGGCGGCGAGGCCCAGCGCCAGCATGGCGCGAGCCTGCACGTAGAGCACGTTCCCGCCCATATCGGCGAGGCCGCTCAGCACCGCGAGGCGCCAGCTCGGTCCGAGGGTCGCGAGGGCGCCGCGGAAGGCCGCGACCACCAGCAGCATCGAGGAACCGGCGAGCCGGCTGCTGAAGAGCGCCCACGGTCCGCTCCCGGCCGCCGCACGATCGAGCAGCGCGTACCAGAACCCGAACCCAAGGGCTGCGAGGATCGCCAGCCCGAGCGCGCGGCGCCCGGTGCCGCCGCGCGAGGCACCTCCCGCAGCCACGACCGCCGCCGCCGCGCAGGCGACGCCCACCGCCTGCCAGGGATGGATCGGCTGCTGCAGCAGAAAGATGCCGATGAGCAACGGAACGGTGACGGCGCCGGCGCCGGAGACGGCGGCGACCAGGCCCATGGCACCGGTCGCCATCGCCGCGTACAGGGACGCAACACCAATCGCTCCACTGATCCCCGCGGCAGCCCCGATCGCCAACGAGCCCGCGCTAGGCAGATCTGGCCGTAGCACGATGAGCAGCACGGCAAGCAGCAGCGTGCCGACGAGCTGCCCCAGGGCCGCGACTGCGAGACCGCTCGAGCGACGGCTCGCCACCCCGCCGACGAAGTCGCCAACCCCGAATGAGAGCGCTGACGCGAGGCCAAAGAGGACGCCGCTCGGTGCGACCGTGGGCATGACCGCTCCGCTGACAGGGCGCGAACTCTAGCAACTCGATGTGGCTTGACAGCGGCGAGCGGCAGACCGCAGAGTGCCCGAACCGAAGCGCGGGATCGTCCCGAGCCGCCGGCGCATGCCGGTGGGGAGCCCGCCGCTCGTCGAGGAGCTCGTGGCCGTCGAACCGATGACCTCGTTGGCTGGGCGGGTGACCGACCAGGCGCCCGCGCGGGCCGTCGAAAGCGCGGTGCACCTCGAAGCCGTGCGCAAGGTCTTTGGTGAGACAGAAGCCGTCGCGGGCATCGACCTCGACATCGCTGACGGCGAATTCTTCTCGATGCTCGGGCCATCGGGGTCGGGCAAGACCACCACGCTGCGGATGATCGCGGGCTTCGAGCAGCCGACGTCGGGGAGGATTCTGCTGCACGGCAGCGACGTGACCGGCGTTCCGCCCTTCGATCGCGACGTCAACACCGTCTTCCAGGACTACGCACTCTTCCCGCACATGAACGTGACCGACAACGTCAGCTACGGCTTGATGGTGCGCAAGGTCGAGCGCGGCGAACGGGAGCGACGAGTCGGGGAGGCGCTGCGCATGGTGCGCCTCGGCGGATTCGCGCAGCGCAAGCCATCGCAACTCTCCGGAGGGCAGCGCCAGCGCGTGGCGCTGGCCCGGGCGCTCGTGAACCGGCCGCGCGTGCTCCTCCTCGACGAGCCGCTGGGCGCGCTCGACCTGAAGCTCCGCGAGGAGATGCAGATCGAGCTCAAGGCGATCCAGAAGCAGGTGGGGATCACCTTCATCTACGTCACCCACGACCAGGAGGAGGCGCTCACCATGAGCGACCGGCTGGCCGTATTCAACGACGGCC
>VBGQ01000203.1:0-9223 GCA_005882055.1 Chloroflexota bacterium | reverse complement strand
GACCATGCGGTCGCCCAAGACGAGCTCTCGGCGATCGGCGTGATTCGCGACGTCATCTACCTCGGTTCGGACACGCGCTACATCGTGGCGCTCGAGGCGGGTGGCGAGCTGGTCGTCACCCAGCAGAACCTGGAGACCTCCTCGATGGAGGTGCTTGCTGCCCGCGGGCGAGCCGTGCGGCTGGTGTGGAAACGCCGGCACGTACTGGAGCTGGCCGGCGGGCCATCGGCGGGGGATAAAGAGGCATGGAGGAACCCATGAGGCGATTTCGAATCCCTGGCGCGCTCGCGGCGTTCGCGATCCTGCTCAGCGGCTGCAGTGGCGGCAACGCCGGTGGCGGGAGCGGCACGCCGGTGCCGTCGTATCCGTCCAGCATCGGTGCGCTCGAGGACGAGCTCGACCTGGTGGGATGGGTCGGGTACATGGAGAGCGGCAAGAACGATCCCGCCTATGACTGGGTGACGCCATTCGAGGCATCGGTTGGCGGCAAGTGCAAGGTCAACGCCAAGGAGGCCGGCACGTCGAACGCCATGAAGAGCCTGATGGACACCGGCAACTACGACGGCGTCTCGGCATCAGGCAACCTCTCGGGTCGGCTGGTGGCGGATGGCGAGGCGGCGCCGGTCAACGTCGACCTGGTCCCCAACTACAAGGACATCTTCCCGGCACTCAAGGACCAGCCCTACAACACGTTCGCCGGCGTCCATTACGGGATCCCCCACGGTCGTGGCGCCAACCTGCTTGTCTGGCGCAGCGACATCATTCCCGGGGACCAGACGAGCTGGAGCCTGGTATTCGACCCGAACTCACCAGCCAAGGGCAAGGTGTCCGTCTACGACGATCCGATCTACATCGCCGATGCGGCCAACTACCTGATGAGCACCCAGCCAGATCTGGGAATCAAGAACCCCTATGAGCTCGACCAGAAGCAGTTCGACGCCGCGGTGGCCTTGCTCAAGGTCCAGCGGCCGATGATCAAGGAGTACTGGACCGATGCCGCGGCTCAGATCCAGTCCTTCACCACTGGAACGCTCACCGCAGGAACCACCTGGCAGTACCAGGTGAACACGATGCTCGCCGCCAAGCCAGCGGTCGCCGTCAAGGCGGTCCTGCCCAAGGAGGGCTCGACCGGGTGGTCCGACACCTGGATGATGTACAGCCACGCCAAGCATCCCAACTGCATGTACAAGTGGATGGACTGGATCACCTCTCCCAAGGTGAACGCGCAGGTGGCGGTCTGGTTCGGAGAGGCGCCATCCAACCAGAAGGCGTGCGCCGAGGCGGAGAAGCTCTCCCCGGGGCACTGCGACACCTTCCACGCAAACGACGAGGCCTACTTCAGCAAGGTCCACCTGTGGACGATTCCAACCGCCAACTGCGGCGACTCGCGGGGGAACACTTGTAAGGACTATTCCGCCTGGCTCCAGGCCTGGACGGAGATCAAGGGCTGACGAGCCCTAGACCGATACGGACGCGGCGGAGGACGCCGATGGCCTCCGCCGCGCTCACCTGACCCAATCCGCCCATGACCTCTACGGCACAGCCTGCTCGCCCTGCCCTTGCTCGGCGCCTGGCGGCCGCACTCTACCGGCACCCGCGCCTGCAGCTTGGCCTGCTGCTGGGTCCGCCGCTCGGGGCGCTGGTGATCGCTTATCTCGGCGCCCTGCTCCTGCTGCTCATCAACGCCTTCTGGACCTACGACGCCTTCACTGGGCGGGTGGTGACGCAGCCGACCCTCGACAACTTCGCCCAGATCCTCTCGACGAGCGTCTTCCGCGACGTCGCCCTCCGCACGATCCGCACGGCAGCGGCGGTGACGATCGCCGACGCGGTGATCGCATTTCCGATTGCCTATTTCATGGCGCGGGTCGCGTCGCGCCGGACGCGGAACCTGCTGATCGTGGCGGTGGTGCTGCCCCTGTGGTCCGGCTACCTGGTCAAGGTCTACGCGTGGCGCATCATGCTGCTCAACGGCGGCTTCCTCGACTCGGCCCTGTCGCCCTTCGGCCTGCACGGTCCGGGTCTCAGCGACGTGTCCGCCTGGCTGGTCTTCACCGACCTGGGTGCCCGCGCGGGCTCGACCTTCCGGCGGGTGATCCTGCCCATGACCCTGCCAGCTGTGATCGCCGGATCGATCTTCACGTTCAGCCTGACGCTGGGCGACTACGTGACGCCCAGCCTCGTGGCGGGCGGCACCCAGTTCATCGGCAACATCGTGTTCGAGAACATCGGTGTGGTGGGCAATACCCCGTTGGCCGCGGCGTACGCCTGCGTTCCGATCGCCGTGATGGTCGTGTACCTGATCATCGCCCGCCGCACGGGCGCCTTCGAGTCGCTCTGATGGAACGTTCCCCAACGGTCAGGCTGATGTTGCGCCTCGCCACCGCGGCGATCCTGCTCTTCATCTACCTGCCCATCGCGCTGATCGTGGTCTACGCCTTCAACACCAACCGCGTGCCGACCTGGCCTCCCGCGGGTTTCACCCTTGAGTGGTTCGGGCGGGCCGCCCAGAGCGCCGAGATCCGAAACTCCCTGGCCCTCTCGATCCAGGCGGCAGTCGGCGCGACGCTGGTGGCGCTGGTGCTGGGGACCCTGGCCTCATTCGCGGTGCATCGGTTTGCCTTCTTCGGCCGTGAGACGGTCAGCTTCCTGGTGATCCTTCCCATCGCGCTGCCGGGGATCGTGACCGGGATTGCCCTGGCCACGGCCTTCAAGACGATTGGCGTGCAGTTCGGGCTGATCACCATCGTCGTCGCCCACGCGACCTTCTGCGTGGTGACCGTCTACAACAACGCCATCGCGCGGCTGCGGCGGACCTCACGCAGCCTGGAGGAGGCGTCCATGGACCTGGGTGCCGACACCTGGCAGACCTTCCGTTACGTCACCTTTCCGAGCCTCCGCACCGCGCTGCTCGCCGGCGGGTTGCTGGCCTTTGCGCTGAGCTTCGACGAGATCATCGTCACGCTGCTGGTGGCGGGCCCCCAGCAGACGCTCCCGATCTGGATCTTCAACAACTACCTGCGACCCAACCAGGCACCGGTGGTCAACGTCGTCGCGCTGCTGGCCATCGCCCTGTCGGTGATCCCCGTTTACCTCGCCTCCCGCATCAGCTCCGAGGCTGCCGGCGTACCGCGCTGAGGTCCCCATGGGACTAGCCCAAGTGGGGGTTATGCACGCCTGAACCGTCGACCTATGCTGTGCGCCCGCAGATCCGCGTCAGGGATCCGCACAGGAGGGAACCCGTGATCTCCGACTCAGTGCCCGTGCAGACTCCCGAGCCAGAGCCAGCCAGCAGCCCGCCGTCCATCACCCCCACGCAGCGACCGCGCTGGCTGCTCCCCGGCGCGGCTGCCGTGGTCGTGCTCGCGGCGGCGATCGGACTGGTGGCCGGGCTCGTCCTGACCAACCGGAACGCCGGTGCAGGCGGCGCCGCCTCGTACGTGCCGGCGGACTCGGCGATCTATTACGAGCTGCGCCTCGACCTTCCCGGCGACCAGCGCGCGGCACTGAAGAGCTTCCTTGGGCACTTCCCCCTCCTCCAGGTGGACAAGTACCTGACCGATCAGCTGGACCAGCAGCTCGACGAGCTGACCAAGACCATGCCGAGCCCCGCCTATCGGTATTCGACCGACGTCAAGCCGTGGTTCGACGGACGGGTCGGTTTCGCGCTCGTCCGCTACCCGAGCATGCTGCCCGGGACCAGCAACCCGGTTCCTGACGTCCTGGTCCTGGTTGGGGTTATGGCGGCGTCACGATCTGGTCAGCGGCTGCCCCCTCGGTTGATACGCCCGCCGGCGCGCCCCAGAACTTCGCCTGGGCGATCACCGCGGACGAGCTCATCGGGGGAACCAGTGCCGACCTGGTGGGCAAGGCTCTCGACAGCCACTCCGGCGCTGCGCCGAGCCTGGGCTCACGGGATGAGTTCACGGCCGCCGTGAGCCGCCTCCCGGCGGATCGCGTGCTGACCGCGAGCATCGACATGAAGGCGCTCCTGGCCGGGATCCAGACTGATCTCGCGTCGGCCCAACCAAGCGCGGCCGCTGTCATCAACCAGCTCGCGGCGCAGGCGCCGACCTTCAGCGTCTCGAGCGCGCGGTTCGAGAACGATCGGTTCGTCGTGGACACCAGCGGAACCCTGGCGTCCAGCCCGCCGGCCAACACCGATCGTGGGCTCGCGTCCCTGGTCCCCAACGACGCGATCTTCTTCGCCGACGGCGGCCAGATCGGCACGGGCCTCGCCAACAACATCACCTACCTGAAGGGCGTCATCGCCGCGAGCGGGGGGGTCGGGACGCAGCAGCTCGACCAGGTGGAGGCCGTGCTGGGCGGCGACCTGGGTTCGTTCGTATCGTGGATGGGAGACACCGCGGTCGTGGGCGGCTACGCGAACGGGGCGCCATACGTCGGGCTGATCTCTGAGCCCACCGACGCAGGGATCGCCAGGACCAAGCTGTTGCAGCTGCAGAGCCTCCTGCAGCTGGCGAGTGCGAACGGTGGCCCAACCGTGAAAATCAGCACGGCGGATCACGGCGGCACGACCATTACCACCATCTCGTTCGATGCGGGCAGCTCCACGCCCAGCTGGGCCTCCAGCCTGCAGTACGCGGTCACCGACCAGCGCGTGGTCATCGGCAGCGGGGACTCGTTCGTGGCGCGTGTGCTCGACATGCAGGCGGCCAGCTCGCTCGGCAACAGCGCGCGCTTCCGCGCGGCCCTCGACAGCGTGGGCGGCTCGTCCAATACGGGCGCCATCTGGTTCGACCTGGTCGCGCTGCGCGCGGCGCTGGAACCATTCGTCCCCGCCGACAGCAAGGCCATCTACGAGACGAGCATCAAGCCGTGGGTCGCCCCCTTCGACTACCTGGTCGCAGCGAGCAAGGCGGATGGCCAGCAGCTCAACAGCCGGATCGCCGTCGTCGTGAAGTAGCCGGCTCCCGCCGGCGCATCGGTCGAGGGGCGGTCGCCAGCCGGAGTCCGGCGCGGGCCAGGGTGCAGGAGCAGATCCCTGCGGTCGCCCCAGTGCTTGAGGAACCGATAGAAGTTGCGCTTGCTCAGCCGGTCGCGCTCGTCCGGCGGCAGCGACGTCCACCCTCGATGCTCGTGCAGGCGGATCGGGAGTGGGGCGGTGCGCACCGCGCGCCAGCCGGCGCTGCGGACCGCGAAGCTGAAGTCGACGTCCGCGTTCCGGTAGAACCGGAAATGAGGGTCGAAGGAGCCAACCTCGCGCAGGACGTCACGCCGCACCGCGAGGCAGTAGCCCTCGATGGCGTCCACGTCGCCCGGCGGTGCCTCGTCGAACTGGAACGCTGCGAGCAGCGGCGCGACCAGGTCTCCGGTCGGCTCGACGGACGTGTCTAGGAGGACCGCGATCTCGCCGCGGGCACGCCGCAACCCCAGGTTGACGGCGTCCGCCCAACCCAGCCGCTCGCTCGTCGCCAGCAGCCACGGCTCGATCTCCAGGTCCTGGGACTCCAGCGCCGGCGCAAGGTCGAAGCTGGGCGCGTTGCCGACCACGATCAGCTCCCAGGCAACCAGCGGAGGATGACCGATGAGTCCCTGGAGGAGCCGATGAAGGTCTGACTCGTGATCCTCGGCCAGGACGACCAGGGTGGCGGCCAGGCTGGGCGGCTCGTCGAGCAGGCTGGCGAGATCCTCAGGTCTCGCGTACGCGACCGATGCGTCCGCGCGCGCCGGGAGCGCCGGGCGCAGCGACGTGCCCTGGCTGGCATCCATCGATTCCCAGCCGAGGTCGCGGATCTGTTCGCGAATCTCGTCCGCCCGCGCGTAGTCGCCTGCGGCCCGAGCCCGCGCTCGCTCCGCTGCGAGGCGGGTGACCTCCTCAGGCGGGGTCGGCTGCGACGCTCGGTCCATTGCTGGCCTCTGCCCGTGGCTGCGAAGCCGGCCATGGGGCCGTGCGCCCTCTCGGCCGCCCGCGTTCATCGCGCTCGAGCTTGTGCGGGCCAGGATCGGGTGGGTCGTACCGCAGGCGCGCCACCGGCTCCCCGCCCACCAGGTGCTGATCCACGATCTCGTCCGCGTCATCCGGCGTGAGTGCGGCGTACCAGACGCCCTCGGGATAGACCACGGCCATCGGTCCATTCCCGCACTGGCTGAAGCAGCCGGCATGGTTCACCCGGATCCGCCCGCCCAGGCCACGAGCCTTCACCGCCGCCTTGAGCGCGGCGTGCACCCCGAGTCCGTCGCCGTCGACCGCGGGGCACCACTCGCCGCTGGTGCAGACGAACATGTGACGCTCGAAAACGGGCATGCGGCGAGTGGAACGTACTCCTGGGTCCCGACCGAAAGTACCGGGTCGGCGGACGGCACCCCAACCTTACTATCCGGTCAGGAACCGCGCCGACCGCACCTAATCGGCGCTGCCATGGGATACGAGACACACGCATGATCGCCAATGAGGTCGGCAGGCTGCTCACGGCGTCCGAAGTCGCCGAGATGCTTCACCTGCACGTGAACACCGTCAAGCGGCTCGGCGACCGCGGGGAGCTCCCCTTTTTCCGCGTCTGCAAGCGCGGCGACCGCCGATTCCGCTACGACGACGTGCTCGACTTCCTGCGCCGCGCAAAGTAGCCGCGGTCGCTGGCAGCGACCGCAATTTGACGCTGGCTCTGGCGCCCACGCCGGAGCGGCACGTCTCCCGCCAGGGGGGCGTGCGACGACCGCCGAGGTGCCGATCTCTCGGCGGTCGTTGCATGTCCGTTGATGGCGCTCCGGCATAATGCGCGCCCATGACTGACGAATCCCGGCTCCGCCTCGCCGAGAGCCGGCGGCTCCTGGATGCTGGCGACCTCGACCACGCGACGGCGATCCTGACCGAGCTGACCCACCACCCCGACCGCGACGTTGCCGGCGAGGCTTGGCTGCTGATCGGCACCGCCCGCTACCGGACCGATGACGAAGCCGGCGCCCTCGCTGCCTGGCAGGCGGCCGCCGACGCCGGCGGCTCGAATGCCTGGCTGGGTTCCCGCCGGGTGGCCGAGCAGCTGGTGCGGGACGGAAAGCTCGAGGATGCGGTCGGCGCCTATCGCGAGGCCGACCGCCGTGCCCCGCCCGACGAGCGCGGAGCCATCGCCAACCGGATCGCGTGGCTGCTCAAGGAGACCGGCCACGACTTCGCATCTCGACGCCAGTTCAACAGGGCGCGGGGTGCGTATGGCAGCTATCCGGCCTACGTGACCTGGGCCCTGATCGCCGCCTGCGTGGTGGTCTACGTCATCGACACGGCGCTGGCCCGGGGCACTGAGGGCGGGCTGCTCACGCAGGCCTGGATCCTGTTCCAGCCCCTGGTCGCACAGGGTGAGTGGTGGCGGCTGATCACCCATGCGTTCCTGCACGCCCCGCTCGCAGGCGGCGGGTTCAGCATCCTGCACATCCTGTTCAACATGTACGCCCTGTACCTGTTCGGTCCGGTGATCGAGGAGCTCTACGGCCACGTCGAATACCTGGTCATCTACCTGCTCTGCGCCCTCGGCGGTGGCGTGCTGACGATCCTCGCCGCTCCCGACTCCTCGGTGCTGGGGGCCTCCGGGGCGATCTTTGGCCTCTTCGGGGTCGGGTTCAGCGTCTGGCGGCGTCGCCACCTGGTTCTCAACCCGCGCGCCCGAATGATCCTGTCGCAGATGGGACCGCTGCTGGTCATCAATCTGATCTTCACCTTCGCCGTGCCGGGCATCAGCTGGACCGGCCACGTGGGCGGGCTGCTGGTCGGAGCTGCCATCGGCCTGCTGGTCGCTCCCAATGGAGGGACCACGCTGGCAGGAATGTGGACCGGCGCGCCGTCCGCACCCGGTGCGGGATACGGCGGCGCATCCCAGCCGACCAGACTCAACGCCGGCATCCTCGGACGCGCGGCGGTCTACGCCGGCATCCTCCTGGTCCTCGTGGCCGCTGCCGCGTGGTCGGTCAACCAGGTGCAGGTCGCCCTCCTGCGCTGATCGCTTCAGCGGCTTCTACACTCAGCGCATGTGTTATGACGCTGATGCCCGACCACCGCTGCCGCCGATCCGCGGCGCTGCCCTCGACTCTCGCGATCTCACGCTGACCGCCGCCGACGGCGCGCAGGTCGCCGCACACGCGGCCAGGGCGGCGGAACCCACCGGAGCAGGCATCGTGATCCTGCCCGACGTCCGGGGCCTGCACCCGTTCTTCGAGGAGCTCGCGCTGCGATTCGCGGAGGCCGGCGTGGATGCCATCTCGTTCGACTTCTTCAGCCGCACCGCGGGGACCGGAAAGCGCGACGAGGGGTTCGACTGCCAGACCCACGTGCCGCTTGTCGCTGCCGAGACGCTCAACCAGGACGTCGCTGCTGCCGCTGCCTATCTCCGCTCGCCGGAGGGCGGCGCGCCGGATCGCGTCTTCACGGTCGGCTTCTGCTTCGGCGGCCGCGCCAGCCTGGTGCAGGCCGCGCGTCCGGAACTGGATCTCTCGGGCGTCATCGGCTTCTACGGGTTCCCGACGGGCACGCATCGGTCCGGAACGCCTGCACCAGCCGATCTCGCGCCCAAGTTCACCTGTCCGGTCCTCGCGATCTTCGGAGGTGCCGACCAGGGGATTCCGGCGGATGCGCGCGACGCATTCGACACTGCCCTGAACGAGGCTGGCATCGACCACAAGATCGTCGTGTACGAGGGCGCTCCGCATTCGTTCTTCGACCGCAAGGCGGACCAGTTCGCCGAGGCGTCGTCGGACGCCTGGAAGCAGGTGCTCGGCTTCGTGGGCGTTCCGGGACAGGAAACCTGACACCCAGGCGGCCCGTTCGGCGGCTAGGCTGAGACCGATGGCATCACGATCCCCACGAGCCACATGGCTCGTCTTCCTTGCGCTGGGCTTCGCGTGGGGCAGCAGCTACCTGTTCATCAAGATCGGGGTCGAGACGCTCACGCCCTTCACCCTGGTCGCCGCCCGGCTCGCCATCGGTACCGCGGTCCTCGCGCTCGCCATGCGCGTCACCAGGCAGCATCTGCCGCGCAGCCGAGACGCCTACCTCCACCTGCTGGTCGTGGCGTTGCTGGGGGTCGTCATCCCGTTCTCGCTCATCACCTGGGGCGAGCAGTCGATCGACTCGGCGCTCGCCGCCATCCTCAACGGGACCGTGCCGCTGTTCGCGATCGTGCTGGCGGCGCTCGTCCTCGCCGACGAGCCGATGACCGTCAACCGCGTCGCGGGGCTGCTGCTGGGATTCGTTGGCGTGGTTGCGCTGGTCGGG
>VBGQ01000091.1 GCA_005882055.1 Chloroflexota bacterium | reverse complement strand
CCGTCTTCAGCCGCAAGCCGCTCTTTGGCTATCGCGCCTTCGTGTTCGCGACGATCGGTATCGGTCTATTGAGCTTCTCGGTGTGGGCGCACCACATGTTCACCACCGGCGTGGTCTTCCTGCCCTTCTTCAGCTTCATGACCGCGCTCATCGCGGTGCCGACCGGCGTGAAGATGTTCAACTGGATCGCCACCCTGTTCCGCGGGTCGATCAGCCTGACGACACCCATGCTCTTCGCGCTCGGGTTCATCAGCATGTTCCTGATCGGCGGGATCAGCGGGGTGATGCTCGCCGAGCCGCCCATCGACTTCCACCTGCAGGACACCTATTTCGTGGTGGCGCACCTGCACTGCGTGTTCTTTGGGGGATCGGTGATGGGCGTCTTCGCGGCGACCTATTACTGGTTCCCGAAGATGTTCGGGCGCCGCCTGAACGAGAAGCTGGGCAAGACCCACTTCTGGCTGATGTTCATCGGGTTCAACCTGGCCTTCTTCCCGATGCACATGCTGGGCATCCAGGGCATGCCGCGGCGCATCGCCGACTACTCACCGGATGCGGGCTGGACCCTGTTGAACATCATCTCGACGGTGGGCGCGTTCACGATCGCGATCAGCATCTTGCCGTTGATGCTCAACGTGGTGGCGACCTTCATCAACGGCGAGCGTGTGGGCGACGACCCGTGGGAGGGCAACACGCTGGAATGGGCAACGACCTCTCCGCCCCCGCCCTACAACTTCGACACCCTGCCACCGATCCGCTCCGAGCGCCCGGTCTTCGACCTGCGGCACAAGCATGACCGCGAGCATCTCGTCCCAGCAGCCGCCGCGGAGGCGGGGGAGACGAGCGAGACGACGGAGGCCGAGTCGTGAGCGCCCAGGTGCCCGCGGTGAGCGGACCGACCGAGATCGTGGCCGTCGAGCGCCGGCAGGTGGGCATGCCGACGCCGCTGCTCGGCATGCTCCTCTTCATCGCCAGCGAGGTGATGTTCTTCGGTGGGCTCTTCGCGGCCTACTTCAACAGCCGGGCGGCGCACCAAGGTGTCTGGGGGCCGCCGGAGGGCGCCGAACCGCTCGGGATCCTGCCGATCGCGCTGCCGATCACCATCATCCTGATCAGCTCCAGCTTCACGATGCAGTTCGCGGTGTGGGCCATCCGGCGCGGGGACCAGCGTGCGCTGAAGCGCTGGATTGCGGTGACCCTGGCGCTGGGCGTGGCCTTCCTGCTGGGTCAGCTGTACGACTACTCCCAGCTCGGCTTCGGGATCGGCGACGGCATCTTCGGGACAACCTTCTACACACTGACCGGATTCCACGGCGCCCACGTCTTCGGCGGCGCCGTTGGGCTCACCATCCTGCTCGCGCGCTCGCTGGGCGGCCAGTTCAGCGCGCGCAACCACATCGCGGTCGAAGCGATCAGCATCTACTGGCACTTCGTGGACGTCGTGTGGATTGCCCTCTTCACGACGCTCTACTTCCTGCGATAGCCATGCACGTTCACGATCGCCTCGGAGCTCGCCATGCCGGCTGACACCATCGTCGGCTACGCGATCGTGGGCGCCGGGATCCTCTTCGTGCTGGGTCTCGTGTTTGGCATCACCAGCCGCCAGTACGCCGCGGGCGCGCGACCCCATCCGCCGGCCGGGGTCCACCTCCCGAACCCCAGCCTGCTTCCGTTCATCTTCTCGATCGGTGCGGCACTGCTGGGCGCTGGGCTTGCGCTCCACAAGATCGGAATCTTCCTGTACGGGCTCGCAGCGGTGGGCCTGCTGGTGATCGCCTACGCGGCGATCGGCTGGGTGCGGGCCGCCGGCCGCGAGTGGCGCGAGGTGGAGAGCGCCCCGCACGACGAGGCGGCTGGGCACTGATGGCCGCCACGTCGTTGGGCCGTGCCGGCATCCGCCGGCTCCCGCTCGCGTACCTCGTCACCTCCGCGGTCCTGCCGCTCATCCTCTTGGTGCTCCTCGCGGGCCGCCTGGTGCTCGGCGCGGGCCCGGCACCGCTCATCGGCTCGGCGGCACCCGACTTCGCGCTCGCGGATCTGGATGGGAATCCGGTGCGGCTCGCAGACCTGCGCGGTCACCCGGTGATCGTCAACTTCTGGGCGAGCTACTGCGCCTCCTGCGTCGAGGAGTTCCCGCTGCTCCAGAGCGCGATGGCCGCGCATCGCGTGGACGGGCTGGCGGTGGTTGGCATCGTCTACCAGGACCGATCCGAAGCGGCGCGCGACTTCATGGCTCGCATGCAGGCCAGCTGGCCGGCGGCCATGGACGTCACCGGCGAGGTGGCGCAGGCGTACGGGGTCTTCGCGCCGCCCGAGTCCTTCTTCATCGATCGAGACGGGCGCATCGCCGGGCGTCAGATCGGCCAGCTGAGCCGCGCCGACCTCGCGCGCCAGCTCCAGTCCATCATCGGCAAGGAGTGAGCGCGTCCATGCAGATCGAACCCGCGGGCGCCCCCGAGCGGCAGGAGATCGTGGTCGACACCGTGCATGACCTGCACGAGGACCACAGCGATCCCCAGCAGCAGACCGTGCAGCAGAACCTCTGGGTCGCGCTGCTGCCCTTGGCCCTGATCGCCATCGTGGTGCTCGGCTTCGTGGCCTCGGTGTGGACCATCCTCGTCGCCAAATGACTCCCGCCATCGTCGTTCCGTGACGGCCGAGGCCCCCGCCGGCGAGGTCGCGATCGAGGTTCGCGGCCTCCGCAAGTCGTATGGCAGCCTTGAGGCGGTCCGAGGCATCGACCTGAGCGTGGTGCGCGGCGAGGTCTTTGCCATGCTCGGGCCGAACGGGGCGGGAAAGACCACGACCGTCGAGATCCTCGAAGGCTATCGGTCGCGGAGCTCCGGAGAGGTGCGCGTGCTCGGCCACGACCCGGCTCGGCGCGAGCGGGACCTGATGAGCCGGATGGGGATCGTGCTGCAGCAATCGGGCGTGCAGCAGTACCTCACCGTGCGCGAAGTGGTCGCGATGTACGCGGGCTACTACCCGCATCCGCGCGACGTGGATGAGGTCATCGAGCTGGTTGGCCTGGCCGATGCCGCCAACCGGCGCATCCTGCAGCTCTCCGGCGGCCAGCATCGTCGGGTCGACGTCGCGCTGGCGCTGGCGGGGGATCCCGAGCTCCTCTTCCTGGACGAGCCCACGACCGGCTTCGACCCATCCGCCCGACGCCAGGCCTGGGACACGGTGAGGTCGCTGGCAGGCCTGGGCAAGACGGTCTTCCTGACCACGCATTTCATGGACGAGGCCCAGGCGCTCGCGGACCGAGTGGCGATCATCGCCCGCGGGCAGATCGTGGCCCTGGGCAGCCCGAACACCCTGGGGGCGCGTGGCTCGCAGGCGACCGTCATCCGCTTCTCGCTCCCGGACGGCGTCGTACCTGCCGAGGAGCTTGGGATCACGCGCGTGTCGGGCGGCGCCTGGCAGGTCCAGACCACGGAGCCAACCCGCGTGCTGCACGAGCTGACCGGCTGGGCGGTCAACGCGCAGGTGGAGCTCGTCGGTCTGGAGGTCTCGCGTCCCAGCCTGGAGGACGTCTACCTGGCCCTCACCAGCGAAGAGGACCAGGAGGGAGCGGCATGAGCGGCCTCGCGCTGTCCATTCGCCAGGTCGGGTACGAGAACCGCGCCTTCTGGCGCAACCCGATCGCCGCCTTCTTCACCTTCTTCTTCCCGCTGATGTTCATGATCATCTTCAATGTCCTGTTCGGCGGGACGAGCCGCATCGGTGGCGCCAGCGGCCTGCGAGTCGCCGACTTCTACACGCCCGCGGTCATCACCTTCGGAGTGATCACGGCCACCTACACCAACATCGCGATGATGATCACCGGCGCTCGGGACCTCGGGATCCTCAAGCGCATGCGCGGCACGCCACTGCCGCCGTGGGCCTTCATGGCGGGCAGGATCGTGCACAGCGTGCTGCTGGCGTTCCTGCTGGTCGTCATCGTCGCCGCCTTTGGCGCCCTGTTCTACTCGGTGCACCTGCCCTGGGACCGCCTTCCGGCGCTGATCCTGACCCTGGCGATCGCGTCGGGTTCTTTCTGCGCGCTTGGCCTGGCCATCGCCGGCTTGGTGCCGAATGCCGACTCCGCTCCAGCCATCGTCCAGTTCTCCGTGCTGCCACTGAACTTCATCAGCAACGTCTTCGTCGACATGCGCGGCGCGCCCGCCTGGATCAACACCGTCTCGGAGATCTTCCCGATCCGCCACTTCGCGGATGCCCTGATGGGCATCTGGAATCCGCTCACGTCGGGGAGCGGCTTCTACTGGGGCGATCTCGCAGTGATCGCCGCGTGGGGGGTGTGCGGGGTACTGGTCGCCATGCGCACCTTCACCTGGGAGCCGCGCGCCTAGGCCGGTGTCTGCGCCTCGGCACTGACGCTGCCCGGCTCGGGGAAGCGCCGACCCACGTAGCCCTCCAGGATCTCCAGGAAGCGGGGCACGATGTCATCGCCGCGAAGCGTGGTGACCTTCTCGCCATCTACGAAGACGGGAGCCACCGGCTCTTCGAAGGTGCCCGGCAGGCTGATCCCGATGTCCGCGTGCTTGCTCTCTCCCGGCCCGTTGACCACGCAGCCCATCACCGCCACGCGCAGCTCCTCGACGCCGGGGTGGTGCTCCCTCCAGACCGGCATCTGGTCGCGAAGGTAGTCCTGGATGTCGCGGGCCATCTCCTGGAAGAAGGTGGAGGTGGTGCGTCCGCAGCCCGGGCATGCGCTGACCTGCGGCGCGAAGCTGCGCAGCCCCATCGACTGCAGCACCTGCTGGGCTACCTGGACCTCCTCGGTCCGGTCGCCGCCGGGAGCCGGGGTGAGGCTGACCCGGATCGTGTCGCCAATGCCGCGCTGCAGAAGGATCGCGAGGCCGGCGGTGCTCGAGATGATCCCGCGACTGCCCAGCCCGGCCTCGGTCAGCCCCAGGTGGAGCGGGTAGTCGCAGCGGTCGGCGAGACGGTCGTAGACCTCGACCAGGTCCTGCACGCCGCTCACCTTGGCCGACAGGATGATCGCGTCGTGCGGCTGCCCCGTCTCCTCCGCGAGCTGGGCGGAGCGCAGGGCCGAGGCGACCATGGCCTCGATCATCACCTCGCGGCTCTCGCGCGGCTCGTCGAGGGCGGCGTTGGCGTCCATCATCGCGGTCAGCAGCTGCTGGTCGAGCGATCCCCAATTGACGCCGATGCGCACTGGCTTGCGGTACGCCAGCGCGACCTCGATGATCTGCTGGAAGTTGGCGTCCTTGTGCCGGCCACCGACGTTGCCCGGGTTGATCCGATACTTGGCGAGCGTCTCCGCGCAGGCGGGGTACTTGGTGAGGAGCAGATGCCCGTTGTAATGGAAGTCGCCGATGATCGGCACGTCGACCCCCAGGCGGTCCAGCTTCTCGCGGATGATCGGGACCGCCTGCGCCGCCTCGTCGTTGTTGACGGTGACCCGCACCAGCTCCGACCCGGCGTGCGCCAGCTGTGCGACCTGCAGGGCCGTGGCATCGGGGTCGGCGGTGTCCGTGTTGGTCATCGACTGCACGACGATCGGGTGGTCGCTTCCGACCGGCACGTCGCCGACGAGCACCGTCGTGGAGCGGCGGCGCGGGCTGGTGGGCATCTCAACCAGATGGTATCGGCGTTCGCGCGGGCACGCCACGTGCAGGTTCACTGCCCGGTACCGTGGAGAGCCTGACGATGGCACGCGAGCCAACGGACCTGCCGGAGCCTGTCGCGGCCGCCGCGGCGGTCTGGATCGTCGAGGACGAGCCAGCGGCGGCCGCCCTCGCGGCCGACCTGTGCGCGCTGAACGGCACGCTGGCGTACGTCTATCGCGACGCGCAGCTCTTCCTGGACGCGCTCCGTTCCGAGTCGCGACCCGCGGTCCTGGTGCTCGACTGGCGTCTCGAGCGCGGCCTCTCCGCGCCGCTCTTCATGGCGGCTCGACACCGTGAGCCCGCCCTGCCGGTCGTCTTCTGGACGGGAACCGCCGCTCATGCCCTGCCGCAGATGATCCAGCAGGACCCGAGGGCGCGCGTGGTGGACAAGGCGGATGGCACCGCGGCCTTCGAGAGCGCGCTCCGCTGGGCGCTCGACCAGGCGGGAATCGGTCCGCCGGCCCGCCCGTCCAAAGCGCAGCGCTGACGGGCGGAGGGCGTCCCCTTCGACGACTCTGCTAGGCTGAAATTGCGATGACCACGACCGTTCCGCCCGTGCCCAAGACCTCCCGTTCCAAGACCAAGCAGAGCCCTCGGAAGGTGCTCATCATCGGCTCAGGGCCCGCCGGCCTGACCGCGGCCCTGTATGCCTCGCGAGCCAAGCTCGAGCCGCTGGTGATCGCGGGCTACACGCCGCTCGGCCAACTGATGATCACCACCGACGTCGAGAACTACCCTGGATTCCCGGGCGGCATCCTTGGACCGGAGCTGATGGCGCTCTTCCGTGAGCAGGCGGAGCGCTTCGGGACCGAAATCATCGACAAGGACGCTAGCAAGGTGGACTTCGCATCCCGGCCGTTCCGCGTCTGGGTCGGCCCTGACGAGTACACCGCCGACTCGGTGATCGTCGCCACTGGCGCGTCGGCCCTGTGGCTTGGCCTCCCCTCCGAGGAACATTTCCGAGGACGCGGGGTCAGCGCCTGCGCAACCTGCGATGGCTTCTTCTTCCGCGATCGGGAGATCGCCGTGGTGGGCGGCGGCGACACCGCGCTGGAGGAAGCGCTTTTCCTGACGCGCTTCGCCTCCAAGGTGACCATGCTCGTGCGGCGCGACCAGTTCCGCGGTAGCAAGATCATGCAGGACCGGGCCCTCTCGCACCCCAAGATCGACGTGAGATGGAACCAGGAGGTCATGGAGGTCCTTGGCGACGCGACGGTCAGCTCGTTGAAGGTCCGCGACGCCAGCACCGGCAAGGACTCCAGCCTGGACGTGCAGGGCATGTTCGTGGCCATTGGCTACAAGCCGAATACCGACCTGTTCATCGGCCAGCTCGAGACCGACGAGCGGGGCTACCTCAAGGTAGTCGACGAGACCGGCTCCAGGATCGAGGGAGTCTTCGTGGCCGGTGACGTTCATGATCATCGCTACCGCCAGGCGGTTACCGCGGCGGGCGACGGATGCAAGGCCGCCATCGACGCTGAGCGCTGGCTCGAATCGGTGGGAGAGATCCAGGCCCAGACCGCCACGAACTGGTAGCCCAGACCGATGGCGCCGCCGGCTGCGGCGCCCCGAACGCCGGCCGCTAGCCGGCGAGCAGCTGCTTCGCCAGCTCGAGGTCGATCCGACCGCTCTGTGCCATGTGCTCGAGTGTCGTGCGCCAGCGGCCGTCGGCCGCGATCGCCGCCGACATCTCGCGGCGGGCGGTCTGCATGTCGCCGCGCTTTGCCAGCTCGACCGCCGCCCAGAACGCGAGCTCCCAGAACTCCGGCGCACGGCGGCGCGCCTCCATGTAGCGTTCCGCCTCGCTCATCCCGGCTTTCGCCGCGTCGCCCTCTTCGTCCAGGAGTGCCTGCGCCTCCCACAGGTTGACCAGGCGCCGCAGCTCGGGGACCGGCTGGTCGTGATCCTCGACGCGCAGGTCCATGTTCAATGACCGCCATCGCGTCGATCCCAGCTCCGCGTCGACGATCACGATCGCGGCGCTCTGCCGGCCGCGCACGTCCCCTCCGTTGCTCTCGGCGGCTTCCAGGGCGCGGAGCAGCCGCTCGCTGAATGGGAGCTTCTCCGCCAGCGCTGCCTCGTAGGCGGGCGCCATCGACTGCCAGACCTCGTCGCGCTCCAGGAGGTTGCCCTGGACGGTGAAGCCGTCGCGCACCAGGTGTCCGGCCGCCGGCACGCATTCGTTCCCCGTGAAAGCGGCGGCTCGTCCCTGCGTGTCGACCACGCCGATCTGGCGCTGCTCCGGCGTCTCGTCGCCCGCGACCAGCGCGGCGATGACCTTCTCGGCGCTCCAGCCGTTGCGAAGCATCTCGAGGCCAATCGGTCCAAAGCCGATGTTGACGAAGGCCTGCGTGGCAATCGCGCCGACGCCCGCCTCCAGCCAGGGCACGATCGGTCCCACGGTATAGGCGTGCGACTGCACGGCGACGCCGAACCGACCGCTGATCGGGTCGCGGGCCACGATGCTGTACGTCATGTGCGCAGCCTAGCGCGCTGCGGCCAGGAGCGGCGTTACTGGGTGCGGCGTACACTCGGAAGTCCACGAGACGCCGACCCGACGACCGTCGGGAGACCTCGACAGGCCGAGCCGGCAGCAACCCGAGGAGGTGCCTATGCGCGCGTTCATCGTGGAGCTCCCCAACACGCCTGGCAGCCTCGCCAGCCTGACCGAGGCGATCGCCGAGCGTGGCATCAACATCACCGGCGTGGCCGGCGCGACCTGCGGAGGGAGCGGCTCGGTAGGCCTCATCACCAATGACGAGGCGAGCACCAGCAGCGTTCTCGACGGAGGCTCGTTCAGCTATCGCCAGATCGACCTCGTATCGGCCGCTCTCGATGACCGACCCGGCACGCTGGCAGCGGCCGCTCGCCGTCTGGCGGATGCGGGAGTCAACGTCGAGTTCCTGCTGCCGACCGGGATGGAGGGCGGGAAGATCAGCGTGGCCTTCGGCGTCGAGAATGCCTCCGCCGCCCAGGAGGCACTCGGCGAGCTCGCCAGCGCCGCCCGCTAGACGAGTCAGCCCGCGCGGCCGACGGCCGCGCGGGCCACGTCCGGCAGATCGGTCACGAATCCCCACAGGCCGGTGGCCGCGAGCTGCTGCATGCGTTGCGGCTCGTTCACCACATAGCAACCCAGCTTGATGCCGAAGGCCGCCGCCTGCGCGATGAGCGGCATCGGATCGAGCCCCAGGTCCCCCTCCCAGGGATAGACGGCCTGGTGACGGCGCTCCACGGCCCACGAGAGGCCGCGTTCCACCTTGTCGAAGGGCACCAGCAGGAGCCCCGTGGGCAGCGATTCGTCGAGCTCTCGGACGCGCTCGATAGCCTGCTCGTCGAAGCTGATGGCGGTCACCAGCCCTGCCCCAGCCACGCGCGAATCGCGGAGAGCGACGACCGTCGCGTCCACTGCTTCCCTGGACTTCAGCTCGACCACCAGGCCAGTCCCTACCGGCAGCCAATCGAGCACCTCGGGGAGCGTCGGGATGCGGAGCCCGTGCCCGCGATAGGGGAATGCGCCGTCATCGGTCCCGAAGCGGTAGCCCGCGTCGGCGGATCTCAGGGCGTCCATGGACATCTCTGCGACCGTCCCAACCAGGTCCGTGGTGCGCTCCAGGGTCGCGTCGTGGATGACGGCGAGCTGTCCGTCCGAGGTGCGGTGCACGTCGAGCTCGATGGCGTCCGCTCCCTGCTCGACGGCGAGCTCGAAAGAGGGCATGGTGTTCTCCGGCCGATGCCCAGATGCGCCGCGGTGGCCGACGACGTGGGTCATCGCGGCAGCTCACCCGGTGGCACGACCGCAGGCTCGAGCGTGGCTTCGTCTGCCAATTGCCCTTCCCCGGGACGGGTCGCGCCCTCCGGCACTCCGCGCACGATGAGGTAGCCGATCACCATCAGCACCAGCAGGCTCAGGATCGCCACCTGGTAGGCAACCGTTCCCAGGCCAGGGGCGAGCACGAACACGATCCCGCCGTAGAGCACCGGACCAATGACCGCGGAGAGCTTCCCGGCCAGGCCGTAGAGGCCGAACATCTCGCCCACCAGGGCCGGGGGCGCCAGGCGGATCAGCAGCAGCCGGTCCGTGACGGCCACGCCGCCCAGCCCGGAGCCGAGGATGGCCCCCGCCATCAGGAACGGGATCTTGGCGACCACCAGGCCGATGATCAGCAGCCCCACCGTCCACGAGACCAGGACAGCGAGCAGCGTGCGCCGAGGACCGATCCGGTCGACCAGCCATCCCCATCCGAAGGAGGCGAGGACCGCCACCACGGTGAGCGTGATCAGGACGTAACGCGCCTCACTGGCCTTGAAGCCGACCGCGTTGATCGCGAACAGGCTCATGACCGCGATGGCTGTGTTGATGGGGTCGGTGTAGAAGAAGCGCCCGACGATGAAGCGCAGCAGGCCCGGTGAGCCACGGGCGTGTTGGACCGTTCGCGCGAGCTGGCTCCAGGAACCGAGCGCCTCGGTCACGCGGAAGGGCTCGCGCGACCGCGGCAGCTCGCGGACGATGGCGAAGATGGGGATCGCGAAGAGCGCGAAGAGGAAGCCGACGAGGACGAAGCTGAGCGCCGTCGAGTCTCCGTTGGCATCCTCGGTCAGCCCGTACAGCAGGCCCGCGAAGATCGTCCCCAGGTAGCCGAGCGCCACGCCGACACCCGAGAGCCGTCCGCGCGTCTCGGACCGCGCGACGTCGGGCAGGATCGCGTCGTAGTAGATCAGCGCGGCCTGGTAGCCGAAATTGGCGAGGGCAAAGAAGACGAGTCCCGCCCAGATGCCAACCAGACCGATGAGCGCGGTTGGCACGATGCACATGACCGTGAAGACCAGCAGGTAGGCCTTCCGCCCACCGGTTCGATCGCTCATGGCGCCGAGCGGCGGCGAGACGATCGCATTGAGCAGGACCGAGATGCTGGCAGCCAGCGTGAAGGCCAGCGTCCCGGGCCCTTCGCCCAGGTAGCGGACCGCCCAGGGACCCATCGCGAAGCTGACGATGGCGAAGCTGTAGATCGTGTTCGCGAAGTCGTAGAGCCCCCACGAGAGGCCCTCGACGGGACTTCCCGACCGCGTCAGGCCGCCCAATCCGCGCCACCAGGTGGCCGGTGCGAGTGCGGTCACGCGCGTGGCGTGGGCTGCGTCACGCGGCGATGATAGCGATGCGCCGCGTGGCTATCCCTGCTGCAGGTGAGCCCCGAGCGTCGTTGTGATGGCCTGGGCGACCGGACCTGGGTCGAACGCCGGACCCCGCTCCGCCTGGAAGGCGATGGCACCGTGCAGGAGCATCCCGGTGGCGAGACTGAGCGCTTCGACGTCCAGGCTTGGGGAGGCCTCACCGCGGGCGATCGCCTCGCGGACGAACATCGCGGAGAAGCCGCGCTGCTGGTCGAACATGCGCTGCAGGAGGTCTCTGATTCGGGGGTTCCGGTCTGCCTCCGCCCAGGCGTGGACGACGATGGCGCCCCATCGCTCCTCCTGGAGGGACGTGACGAAGATGCCGATGGCCGCCTCGAGCCGCGCTCGGGGATCCGGGATGCCAGCCAGCGTTCGTGCCAGCTCGTCGAGCTTGGCATCGGTCTGCTGGCTGCAGACGGCCAGGAAGAGCTCTTCCTTCGACTCGAAATACCGATAGATGAGCCCCACGCTCACGCCGGCCTCAGCCGCGATGGCCGGAATGTTTGCCCGGAATCCCGAGGCCGCGAACGCCCGCCCGGCGCCCTCCAGGATCCGCTCCCGCACCGCCGCGGCATGGGCCGCCGGCGTCTCACGGGGCGCGATGGGTTCCGCAGCGGCGGGTTGGGCGGTCACGTCGCCTCTCCGGCATTGATGAACATCTATTCATTCTGACCTTGACAGCGCCCTTGCGCAAGACGTAGAGTCACGCCAAGCCACTGAACGATCATTCATTTGCCGCGGGAGGTACCGATGCGCAGGCGATTGTCCGCGACCCTCTTGGCAATCATCGGGCTGGGCGTGCCGGTCGTCGTGGCGTTCATGACCCGCCGCCCCGCGGACGATCGCGCCGAGATCGCGCCGCGTCCGGATACATCGGCCCCCTCCCCGTCAGGGCCGGTGCCCGGCCCCGCTCCGTCCGGCGGAATCCGGATCCTCGAGCCGCACCCGACCGGGGTCTTCGCCGCCATCGGTCGATTCGACTACCGCTTCCGCCGCGTGCTGCCGGTGCTCGGGCTGGCGCTCGTCATCGGTCTGAATATCTGGGCGGCACGGGGAGGCGGCAAGCTGATCCAGGGCGGCTGGTTCATCCCCGGCTCGCAGGAGCAGCAGGAGGTATCGCTGGTCGCGGACCGCTTTGGCCAGCAGCCCACGACCATGCTGGTCGTCTATCGCGACCCGGACGGCAACGCCGGATCGGACGAGTTCCAGGCCAAGATCAAGGCCAGCCTGGCCGACGTCCTCAAGGATCCCGTCGCCAGCGGACTGACCACCTACGCCGACACGCATAGCCCGCAGCTGCTGAGCCGCGATCGAACCGAGGCGTTGGCGGTCGTGAATCTCACCAAGCCCGTCGAGGATTCGGTCGAGGACGCGGGCAGGCTCGCGAGCGAGGTGCACCCGCCGCAGGGCGTTCCGACGCAGATCACGGGCATCCCGCAGGTCTACAAGGAGTTCAACGCCAAGATCGAGCATGACCTGGTGCAGGCCGAGACGATCAGCCTGCCGATCGCGCTGATCATCCTGCTCGCCGTCTTTGGGACCCTGGTTGCCGCCGGGCTCCCGCTGCTGATGGCCGGGCTGGCGTTGCCGACCACGTTCGCGGTCATCTCGATCCTCGCCAACGTGACCGAGATGAGCGTGTTCGTCACCAACCTGGCGAGCATGATCGGCCTGGCCCTGGCGATCGACTACTCGCTGTTCATGGTGAGCCGCTTCCGCGAGGAGCTGCGCCACCACTCGGTGGAGATCGCCATCGAGCGGATGATGGGCAGCGTCGGGCGCGCCGTGGCGATCTCCGGGGTGGCGGTCGCGGTTGGCCTCTCGTCACTGATCGTCTTCGAGGCCTCGGCGCTGCGCTCCATGGGTTACGCGGGGGTCATCACCGTCGTCTCGACCCTGGTCTTTGGCCTGACCGTGCTCCCTGCGATGCTCGCGATGCTCGGCCCACGCGTGAACCA